>JABJCF010000182.1 GCA_018665625.1 Nitrospina sp.
AGCCATCACTCTATCTGCATTCGGATAACCTTTTTTCATAACTTTTTTAGAAATATTTTGGCACATTGGCTGTCTTAAAATGTTGCCAGTAAACACGACTCTAGTTTGAATATTTTTCTTTTCTAAAAAAATTTGGAACTTTTTACGAGTAAATGGCGCACCCTCTTTGATAAGAATGGGAAAAGCCAACCAAGCAGTATTACACCCATATGTCTCTTGAGGGTTTGAAAAATAGTCAGGATAGTTATCAAAAAACATACACTGCCTCTCAAAGTTAGCCTGCCGTGAAGCAATATTTTGATTCAGCTTCTCAAGCTGCACCATCCCAAAAGACGCACCTAACTCGTTACCCTCAAGATTGTAGCCAACGGTCTCAAAAACAAACTTAGCATCGTAATCAATGCCATCGAGATCAACATTAAACCTATTTTCAATAGCTTCACTTTTATCGTCAAACAATGAAGAACTTCGTCCCCAGGACCTTAATAACTTTGCTTTTTCCATAACTTTTTCATCATTAATCGCCAACGCGCCTCCATTTCCAGCACAGTTAATTATGTGGGAACCATAAAAGCTGGTTATTGACATATCAGAATAGAATCCAGACCTTTGACCATTTATGGTTGCGCCAAGGGTGTCGGCAGAATCCTCAATGACTATGAGATTGAATCTATCTGCTATTTCTCTAATTGCAGGCCAGTCACAAAGATTTCCCATCAAATTTGGCGCTAAAATAGCCACAGTTTTTTCAGTAATTTGCGCTTCGATTTGACTGACATCAATACAGTAGGTTAGTGGCTCTACATCAACAAAGACAGGAATTAAATCATTTTTAACTAAACATCCAACGGATGTAGAGAAAGTTAGTGCGGGAGTTATAACCTCACCACCAGAGGGAAAGTTAAACGCTTCGACCCCAATAAAGAGCGCGGAAGATCCAGAGTTAACATAAAGACAATGCTTCTTGTTAAATAGATCAGCAATCTTTCTCTCAAACTGCCTGGAGTAATTACCCATTTGAGTTGATTCAGATAAACATTTAACAACAGCATCAATCTCTTCCTGTCCATATACAGTTTTCGCATAGGCAATTTGCTCTAGATCATTCATATCATTCTTCATTAATTCATATCCTTGGTAAAATTATTAATTTCAGTAAAACACGCTTTTCGCATATCGGCACAACCTCGCCAGAGTTTATGCCATCGTATTGTACTCTCCAGCGCCATTGGTAAATCCCAAGTGGGTGTCCAGCCTAGGAGTTCTGAAGCTTTCGATATCTCCAAATTTAGGAATGTGGCCTCATGTGGATTTTCGTTTTCACTCAATACCCAGGAAGCACCAGGCCATAGTCCAATCATATAATCTAGTATCCAATCTACCGGTTTTACATCGTTACTATAAGGGCCAAAATTCCACCCCTCAGAGAATGTCAATGGGTCATTAAACAGTTTCTCTGCAAGTCTTAAATAGCCAGATAAGGGCTCTAAAACATGCTGCCAAGGGCGTGTAGCATTTGGATTGCGAATTACTACCGCTTCGTTCTTTCCGAAAGATCTTAAGATATCTGGAATTAATCGATTATCCGCCCAATCACCTCCTCCAATTACATTGCCCGCCCTTACTGTAGCCAAGCCAATACCTTGTCCTTGCATGAAAGAACGACGATAAGAGGAGGTTACCAATTCAGCGCAACCCTTACTACTACTATAAGGATCATAGCCACCCATAGGGTCATTTTCCTTATAACCCTCTAAGCGCCCATCATTTTCATAACATTTATCTGTTGTAATATTTACAATGGCTTTTAAATTTGGACAGCTTCGCGCCACTTCCAGCACTTTGGCGGTGCCTAATACATTTACTTCATAAGTTTCTATAGGAGACTCATAAGAACTTCTAACCAAGGGTTGTGCCGCCATATGAATCAAAATATCAGGATTGAATTCTGTCATACTCTTATAAAGATTTTTTTGATCTCTTATGTCACCAATTTGTGAATCAATAATTGAATTAATATTTGCTACGTTAAATAATGAAGGTGATGTTGGAGGCTTAAGTGCATATCCTTTGACTTTTGCACCCAAAGAAGATAGCCATAAAGCAAGCCAGCTACCCTTAAATCCGGTGTGGCCTGTTAAGTAGACTTTCTTATCTTGCCAAAATTGCGGGTTAATCATTGTCAAATTACCAAGTTTTCCAGGGAGCATTGCCCTGGTCCCAAATTTTTTGCAAATATATTTTATCTCTTAATGTATCCATAGGCTGCCAAAAGCCATTATGTATGAATGCCATTAGATTATCATCCTTCGCCAAGCCTTTTAATGGACCCTCCTCCCAAGTGCAATCATCGCCAGAAATTCTTTCTAGAACTTTTGGAGAGAGTACAAAAAATCCTCCATTAATCAAGGAGCCATCGCCCTTAGGCTTTTCTGTAAATTGTTGTATTTTATTATCTTTTATATCTAAAGCGCCAAATCTACCTGGTGGATATGCAGCAGTAAGCGTTGCATCTTTGCCATGCCCTTTATGAAATTCTATCAATTCTGTAATATTAACATCTGAAACGCCGTCGCCATAAGTAAAACAAAAGGATTCTTCATCTTTTAAGTATTCTGACACCCTGCCCAACCTACCACCCGTCATGGAATTATCGCCTGTATCAACCAAAGTAATAGTCCAGGGCTCAGCTCTTTTTTTATGGACTTCCATGGTATTTTTTTTCATACAAAAAGTTACATC
>JABJCF010000183.1 GCA_018665625.1 Nitrospina sp.
TCATGGCACTGGTTTTTTGCAGGGTCGGTGCGACATTGATTCTTCTCAAACAGTTTCAGCCAAAATCAATACTGGCTTCTATCGCAGAACATAAGGCAACCTTTCTTCCTCTTGTCCCCACGATTTATTCTTTTCTGGTGGACCTTTATGCGCGTGGTGGTTATGACGTTTCTTCATTGCACACTTGTATTTCCGGCGGTGCCGCTTTGCCTAAAGCTCTCCTCAATAAAGTTGAAGAAGTTTTAGGGGTCACTGTCATAGAGGGGTATGGGCTCACTGAAACTTCTCCTGTGATTGCAGTCAACACCATGAAGGACGGGAGTGTTCCCGGCTCGGTCGGACCGGTGCTGCCCAATGTTGATGTGATAATTGTTGACGATTCGGGAAATACCTTAGCCCATGAACAGGTCGGAGAAATTCTTGTTCGCGGCAAAACGGTAATGAGTGGCTATTGGAAACGTCACGAAGAAACACAAGAAACGATTCAATCCGATGGCTGGCTAAAAACCGGAGACCTCGGTCACCTGGATAGTAAGGGGCTACTCTATATTTCCGCCGGAAGAAAAAAGGATATTATCATTCGTGCGGGAGAAAATGTATCTCCTCTGGCGATCGAAAACGCATTGATGGCTCACCCTGCACCGGCAGAAGTTGCGGCGGTGGGCATTGCCGATGAACGGGTTGGAGAAAAAGTTAAAGTCTGCGTTGTATTGCGGGAAGGTGCTAATGCCACTGAACAGGAACTTAAAGAATTCTGCCGAAAAAACCTACCCGCATTCATGGCCCCCGATATGATCGAGTTCCATGAATCATTTCCTAAAACTGCAACAGGTAAAATTATTAAGGCCCAACTTTAGGGGCTGGGCTAGAATATTTCTTGAGTGCTTTCTTTACAAAAGGCACCCCCCCTCAGTCCCCCCATTATTACCCCTTCTACCCGTGCCGGGCACGAACACTTAGGAAGAATATAACGCAGGCGGAAGTTCTTTCTCTCCCACCGGGCGTGGCCCGGCGTCAGCGGGCGCAGCGAAAACCGAAAAGATCAATCCGGTAATCTACTACGAAACCTTTTCTAGCTGCAGACCGTTGACTGTCTGCGTTGCTTGCCCAGGCTCCTCCACGCAGAACTTTTCGAATCCCTCCGCCTTTTCGGTCCGTAGGATTGGTGCGTTTCGGTCCTGTTGGATTATCTCTGGGGCTTTTCATATAATATTTGTCATCCATCCAATCCGAGGTCCATTCGTATACATTTCCTGCCATATCATGAAGTCCCCAAGGATTGGCTGGAAAAGAACCCACGGGAGCGGTGTGGGAAAATCCATCAGTAACATTTTTCGCACTAATATTCATGTCACAGGTACTATCGCATAGGTTGGATTTACCGGTTTCAAACTCATCTCCCCAGTAATATTCAGTGGTTGTTCCGGCGCGGGCGGCATACTCCCACTCTGCTTCAGTGAGCAAACGCTTATTGGATTTTTCACAGTACTCTTTGGCTTCATGCCAGGTCACCCTTTCAGCGGGTCGATCGGCCCCTTTAAAACGTGCTGGATTATGCCCCATAACAGCTTGAAACTGACTTTGGTTGACTTCGTGTTTATCAATTTTATAGTCTTTCAAGCAGACTTCGTGGACAGGCCTTTCGGAAGCAGCCCCTTGATTGCTGCCCATTTTAAAACAGCCGCCTTTCACCGCTACCATCTCAACCGGTCCTTTTTTTTCAGCCATGCTAATTAATATATCTTCTACCTTTACATGTAGATCATTTACATATTCATAAATCCGGCGCGGAATGCCCTTGTATTTAAGAGTTGCCTCAGGATGAGGAATGAGAAGCATTTTCCCGGTATTTAAATTAAACAGCCGATAGTGCAGAACAGGCTTGGGTGCTTCACCATCGACATAGTTTCTCATATTATTCCGACCATCATCTGGCGGAAACACATTCTCATCAACGATCTCGGCTTCAAATGTTTGCCCATCCCCAAGAGTTACCATGACAATATTTCTTTTTATAATCTTCATAGCCAGAATGCGGTCAACAAGCTGACTGGTTTCCCTGTATTTTTTCAATTGGAATTTTGTTTCTGCCAAACCGCGCATAATGCGCCAGCTATCGGGATCCGTTTTTAGAGCGGAGGAATAATGCTTTTCCGCTTCTTCCATTTTCCCCTGCTTAAAAGCAGCATCTCCTTTGGAAGTTTCTTCCTGGACGCTGGCGAAAACAGAAACTGGAAACAAAACTAATGTGATAATGCCCCACCTGAGTAATTGCTGTTTAGACAAAAAACTAAAGCACATGACAAATAAACTCCTGAAAACTTTATACGATGAATTGATAAATATTATGCAGATGAATTATTGCAGTATATACATCCTGAGATATTTTTGCTAATTTCCCTTTTTATCTTGTGGTTTTTTTTCAGAGGGGGGGGTGGGGGGTTCATCCTGCTGGTTTTTTTGTTTCTTCAAGTCGCCCCATTCAGAGTCGAGTTTCTTCTTTTTATTATGGCGTTCCCGTTTGGGGAAATAATCTATTTCATCAATCATTATTGGTTTTCCTCATTGGCTTTATTCTCAACCATAGACTTGATTCGATCTATGACCGGACCTTGCACACCAAGCTGAATGGCTCGATTCAAGTGTTCCAGGCCTTTTTTATTCTCGTTAAGACTGGAGTATATCATAGCCAGATTAGCATGCCCGACACCGTAATTCGGGTCTATATTAACGGCATGGATCAACATTTTTATCGCTTCCGGTCTTCTATCCAGAGTCGCCAGAACATGCGCCAACGAATCGTAAGCATATTTATTCATGGGCCAACTCCTAATGGCCGCGCGTAGAATTTTTTCAGCTTCAACTCCGCTCCCCATTCTTTTCAAGTTATTTCCCAGCATGGTTAACGCAGGACTGAATCCAGGATTAAATTTTATCGCCATGCGAAAATACTTATTCGCTTCCTGAAGGTTTCCCTGCCCCTGCCAGATTTGCCCTATTCTGAAATAAGGTTTCCAGGCACGAGGGATATACTGCGAGGCCTCTGTGTAAGCTATGCGTGCAGCATCCAATTCGCCTCCTTTAAAAAGAGATTCCGCACTTTTCGCTGTCTCAAGGTATTTCAATCGAGACTGGACTTCCGATTCGGATTTTGTAGGAGCGGCAAAGGCTACCAGAACCATCAAGATAAGACTGACAACCAAACTTTTTACTACAACGAATTTAGGGGTTAGAAGTTTTGAAAATATACCTGAATCTTTAAACGCTTTATGAAATAAGAAAATTACAAATATGAGGGACAGTAATTGAAAAAATGGGAATAATAGAAGATACATTCCATCCAAATAATCCCAGGAATTGGGATGAGGGAGGGAAAGCACTTTAAAAAAACTACTGGAGCGAACCAGATATTCCGGGCGACTAAAAAACACATCCAATGAAGAGCCAAGGGCCTTCAGGGTAAACTGCGGATGGTTATATGGCAACAGTACCTTATATTGAATAAGCATTGAAAACTGGGCCAGGACAGCTAGAAGACACACGACAACAGACCCTGGCTTGACTTTTCTTTGATTGCTTCCTGCAAACCGCTGAAGGAGGCACCCCAAACCCAGGGCAAATACTGGAAGGGCAGAAATCAAATGGCGGTGACCGTAGGAAGCTGAATCTTCTGGATATAAAATGATGATGCCAAAAATTCCCGCAAGATATGCAAGCAAACCGGGTCGAAGGTCTCCAGGCAAACCATCTTTAAAAAAAAGTCCTATCACACCCAAAACAGCAAGCGGCATAGAAAACAATAATCCCCACCTTGCATCGAAAAACAGGGAATAAGTTTTTTCAATAAGAGGAACTAAAGTAATGGTTGTCAAACCTTCTCCGGCGAATTTCATATGCCGTGTGGGGAATGGGACTCCATTTAATTGACACCAACTATAAATCTGCGGCAACATTGTCAGCAAAAATAAACCACCCAAAGTACCCGCTAAAATAGAAAACCTTTTCACAGCTTCGGCAGGGCTTGCTTTCCAGTCCTTTCGCAATTCCCACAACAAGTCCATCGCAAACAAAGCAAAGAATGAAACATTGATCACGCGTGTCAAACACAGTAAGCCCAGCACTACCCCGATCACTGCATAATGAATAGGATTTTTGGATTGGCGAAAACGAATCCAAATATAAATCAGGACAGCGGACAGGAAAAACTCAGAGGTGTGCGCCATTCGTTGCCGGATAAACGAAAAATAAATCAGCGGAGAGGCAAGCCAAATTGAGAGGCTTGTCAGCATACTTACACGCTTTCGAACAAAAATTCGTAGAGTGCGGTAAACAAAAATCAAACCTGCAAAAAGGTAAGTCGCTGAGGCAACAGCGGTGGAAATATAATAGGGAACTGAGTAACCATCTGTTGTGACCGGGTAACCCAGGCTCTGATATAAAGTTGCCAGGGCATGCCCTATCAGGAAAAACGGAAGGAACAGGATAGCTTGGCCCATCTGCCAATTGTTGAAAACATAGCCAGTTGGATTTATTTTCTCTGCATGTGCGTAACCCTGTTCATTAAAAAAATCGAGATCACCATCAATGAACGTGGAGCGCAAGAAAGCGTAATAACCAGCATCATCACCGCCATCGATAGTCGCAGTGGAGTAAAACCCCGTATGGACATTAGGCGGAATCCATGAATTAAAAACGCCGAGTGGAGTGAGCCACAGAAAGGTGAAAAAGAAAATCCCACCGAAATAGAGAGCACTGCGTTTAGACATTACTTTTTCCTGATTTTATCTGGAATGAACTGAAAAGATTCTGAGTTTTTGAGGAAAAAATATTTACTTGCTGGAAACCGGTTGCGTTTCTAATACCAACCCTTTTTCAACCAGTTGCCGGTGAGCATCTTTAACTTTGGAAACAGCCTTTTGCCCATCGCTCCAGACGATTAGATCATTTAGTCCTTCTTTTAGTGAGAACTTCGGCTGGAACCCCAACTTACTTATTTTTGAGATGTCTGCATAGCAGTCTCGAATATCACCATTTCGGAATTTATAAATTACATCGGGTTGAAATGATTTCCCGCAGAGTTCGATGAGAGTTTCTGCGAGATCCAGAATGGATGAAGGTTTTCCCGTTCCAATGTTAAAGATACCATAATCTGCTGCTGACTCGCCCAACAAAAGAAGCTTGCCTCGCACCAGATCTTTAACATGGATAAAATCTCGCCGTTGATTTCCATCTTCATATATCAAAGGCGGGGTATCATTTTTTATTGCAGAACAAAAAATCGCTGCCGCTCCGGTGTAAGGATTATTCAAAGATTGACGAGGACCGTAACAATTGAAGTATCTACAGGCCACCGTGGGAATATTATGTGCGCGACCAATCATAAGCGAATAAACTTCCTGGTCTTTTTTACTTTGCGCGTAAACCGAAGTGCAATCGAGTTCTTTATCCTCATCGGTGGGAATGGGCGATACCGGCAAATCGCATTGCGGACAGAGCATTTCCCATTGTCCTTCGGCTAATTGTGAGTCGGGTCTGGGTTTTGGGGAAATTTTTCCATGCTCTTCACAGCGATAACAACCCTCGCCATAAAGGCTCATGGAACTGGCTATCAGAACTTTTTCCACCTCATGCTTCTCGTTTACAAGAATATCCCAAAGGACCCCTGTCCCCTGAACATTAGTGGAAATATATTGATCGATGGAGTACATGGATTGACCCACTCCGACCTCAGCCGCATCGTGAATTATGAGGTCAATATCTTTTATCGATTGGTATAAATGGTCACGATCTCGAATGTCTCCCTTTACAAATTCTGCCTCTGGATGCAAATATTCGGGTTTTTCAGCGCCTTCTCCGTGAACCTGAGGATTGAGATTGTCATAGACCCGGACTTTGTATCCCTGGGCAATCAACTCATCGACCGTATGTGAACCTATAAACCCAGCCCCACCTGTTACCAAAACCCTTTTACCCATTTAATTCCCCTCTCCAGCCCACGGCTTTCGGTTTTTTTCAACGGGATACAGCATTTCCCATATCATCTTATCCCATTCGGCATATAAGGGAAAGTACTTGAGGAGTAGAAACACAAATTGGCCTTCGCAACCCCATTGAAATCCAGTGGAAATTGGGCAATAATCAGGAGTTAGAGAGTGAATTTGTCAAGTCCTTCCTTTTAGCAACAACCGGCATGCAAAGTGGACCTTTCCTGCATTATTGTTAATTATAATAGTAGCGAACCTTTAAAAGATTGCTTGGAGTCTATTTACGAAACCATTCAGGAAATAGAATGTGAGGTAATCGTTATTGATAACAGTGAGGACGATCCCGGCTTGCAAATTCTTAAAGAGTCTTATCCGAAGGCTCAGTTCATTTTTAATCCTTCAAACGTAGGATTTTCTAAGGCCAATAATCAGGCCGCCAAAATAGCACGGGGGGATTTTTTAATATTTTTGAATCCAGACACCATTTTATCCAACCAAGCCATCCACTCTATGCATGGTTATTTTTGTTCCCATCCGCAGATCGGGGCGCTGGGGCCCAAAGTATTGAATCCAGATGGAAGTTTGCAGTATTCTTGCAGACGGTATCCCACCGTGTGGACCGGCCTGTTCAATCGATACTCACTTCTTTCACGGTTATTTCCAGAAAACCATTTTACCAGTCGATATTTGATGCTGGATTTTGATCATAATGAAACGCGGCAGGTTGACTGGCTCTCTGGATGTTGTTTAATGGTGTCAAAAAATACTTTTGAAGAAGTTGATGGGTTTGATGAAAACTATTTTTTATTTAATGAAGATGTAGATTTATGTCGGATGATCAATCAAACTGGCAAAGAAGTCATCTATTTTCCTTATGCTAATATCATTCATCGGGTATCTACCAGCAACAGCAAGGCATCTACCAAAGTAATCGTTCAAAGACATTTGGGAATGATGCATTATTTCAAAAAGCACTACAAAGAAAACTTATTGATTCGTGGAACAATCAATTTTTTTATTTTTGTTCGATGCCTTTTGCAACTATTAATAAACTTTTTCAAATGAAATTTGAATCTCTAATCATTCCAGGCGAAATCTATCTTATTGGATATTTCCTGGCTTTTGCATTGTCTTTCAGCACAACTTTGTTCTTAATTAAAGTTCCGTTAAATTTTACCTTCAATCGGTTTTCAACCTCAGAGGGAGGAAATGTTAAATCGTTTGGAGGGTTTCCTGTTGTTTTGTCATTTCTAATAACGCTTTGGTTTTTCCAATTAACAGGAATGGTTGATTCTGGAAATACTCCTTTAGTTATTATTATTTCTGTTGGTGCAGTTGTGATGATGCTTCTTGGCTTTTATGATGACATAACTCACTGCACACCTCGGATAAAATTGGTAGTTGAAATCCTTCTAGCCTGCATACTTTATTATTGTGGTTTTCAAATTGAACGCATAGGTGATCTGATTGAACTGGGTAATTTCTCAATTTTACTAACGATCCTCTGGATCGTTGGCATTACTAATGCCATAAACCTAATTGATGGAATGGATGGTTTAGCTCCGGGAATTATTTTCTTTTCCTGCCTAACTCTAATATTTGTTTATCTGGATCGTGAAATCATCGGGGCTTCCTTTCTTGCCGTTATTTTGGCGGGAAGCGTTCTAGGGTTTTTTATTTTCAACTTTCCTCCAGCAAAAATAATTCTTGGAGACACAGGCAGTCTACCCCTGGGGCTACTTGTTTCAATGATAACCCTTCTCCCTTTAAACCAGGGATACACTGACGAAATTTACTACCTCATCCCAGTAATCACCCTTTTGATACCCATTCTGGACACTTCTTTCGCATTTTTTCGAAGAGTCGCAAAAGGCATCAGCCCCTTCCTCAAAGACGCGGATCATTTTCACCATCGACTTGGGAAACTTGGCATAACACCCGTTAAGGCCATATCTATACTTTTTTTAATTGGCCTTTATTTCGATATAACCGCAATGGTGACGGTTTATTATATTGGCCTGATACCCAAACTAATCCCAATATACTTTGTATTTATAGTCATCAACATTTCTGT
This sequence comes from Nitrospina sp., assembly GCA_018665625.1. The sequence continues at coordinate 8,059 of JABJCF010000183.1, forward strand.
ATTGATAACCATTTTAAGACAAAGAGAAAAAAAGCATCGTAATGAGTGACTCAGAAATACCGAAAAAGTCTTTTTTATATTTAGGTATCGTCTTATCGCTTTTGATCTTTTTTTCAAATATAAACACTCTAAATGCTCCTCTCAATTTTGATGACCAGGCGGTAATACAGCAAATAGAGAATTACCCCGGTTACTACTACAAGATTTACCCCTTTTATCAGAGGCATCTATTTCACCTTAGCGTGAGCATTAACCATTCCCAAAGCGGTACAGACCCACTTGGATATCATTTAGTCAATATTTCACTCCACCTCCTCACCTCCTTCGTTTTATTTCTGATTGTATTTTTCACTCTGGACAATGGAACTCAATGGCGAGGCAAGCACGCTTTCAGCATAGCCGGATTGACGGCTATTTTATTTGCAACCAATCCCTTAACAACTGAAACCGTAACTTACATTTCGGGAAGAACAAGTGGGATGGCAGGTTTTTTTTACTTATTGGCAATTCTATTTTTTATTCTTGGAAGCTTAAAAAAATATTCGAACAAAGTTTTACAGATCCCTCTATATGCCCTGGCCCTTATCATATTTTTGGCCGCCGTCCTCAGCAAGGAAACAAGCTTAACCTTACCCGCAATTATTATTTTGTACGACTTATGCTTTATTAAGAATAGCCTGTGGGCTCCTCTTAAAAGCCGCCTGGTCTATTTTTACCTGCCCTTTTTAATTCCCATATTCGCCGTACTTATTTTTCAGCCTTCCATGCTATGGATGGCGGCAAACTGGTTGGAAAAGGTGGATTTCAATTACCCCATTCTTCAGGCGCAGGTTATAGGTTACGCAATAAAACTATGCTTTTTCCCTATCAACCTTGTATTTGACTACGATTTCCCCAACAACTGGTTTGCAAGTGGTTCGTTTAAATGGTTATCCGTTTTACTCTGGTTAGCATTTATAGTGATTGTTTTAAAAAACATTAAAAAATTATCTCCCATACTTCCGTTCTCTATATTTTGGTTCATCATTACAATATCCCTCACCAACAGTTTTTTACCGCGAGCAGATTTACTAAGTGAAAGAAACCTGTACCTCCCCAGCATGGGTCCGACAATATTAATTTCATGCACTTTTTACCATTTCTTCTTTAGGCAACAGTCAACCTACTTTAGACAAGGGCTTACCTTGATTTTGTTGATTGTGATTTTTCAGGGGTCATTAATTATCAAGAGAAACGCCACCTACCGGACCAACGTGCACCTTTGGGAAGACACGCTGAAAAAATCTCCGTCCGATTTAAAAGTTTTGCACAATCTTAGCCACTTTTATCTGGAGAACAAAGAAAACGATAAAGCATTAGTCACCCTAATAAAACTTTCAAGGTCGAATGCATCCTCGTTTTACAAATCTTTTGCCCACAGCAATCTGGGGAGTATTCACGCTCAGAACAAGAATTTTGATTTCGCAGAAAAAGAATTTAACAAAGCAATCCAACTGGACGCCACTGTTCCCTTGGGCTATCTCAACCTTGGTACTTATTACGCATCCAGAGGCTGGTATCAAAAAGCTAAAATCACATTGGGAATGGCACGAGACCGCTTTAAAAAATATCGCTGGGGCTATCCGATGCCTGCAGGTTTGAATTTAAACCTGGCACGGGTCAATTTTGAATTAGGATTGTTTTCAGAAGCAGAAAAGGATTTAAAACAATTTCTTGATGAAATACCTAATGAGCCCAAGGGCTTACTGCTTTCAGGAAAGATTTATCAACAACTGGGGGAAACCAATCTGGCCATTGATTCTTACAGAAAAATTAAAGGGTCTGCGGAAATAGAGGCCAAAGCATCCAACAACCTGGGGCTGATTTACCTAAGCTTAAATCAACCCGGAAATGCGCTGCAAGAGTTCGAACAATCACTAAAACTAAACCCCAACCTGCCAGACACTCACTATAATCTTGGTAAGTTAATTATCGAATCAAATGGGGATATTAATTCTGCTCGTACTCATTTGAGCAAAGCACTTTCATTGGCTCATAGTCCGGCCTTAAAAGTACAAATTAATAATCTGTTACAACAGATTTCTTCGTGAACTCATAGCGACCTTTTTCTTTGCGAATAGGGCACTAAAAAACCTCTGTTCATTTTTTTCAAAACAAGTTCGGTTTCCACAACTCGCTCCCGCTGAGTTTTCCTTCGTAAGTCCCACACTCTGGGAAATTCTTTCAAGGCATGCCATTTCGCTTTCAAAACCGGACCGGACTTACCTTTAAGGGAAAACCAAATTACTGCAGCCAGATTGAATAAAATATGTTGAGGGAGGTAATACCAAAATCTGGGCATATTTCGGATATAGGACCAGACCAAATTTCTTTGCCCATGATAAATGGAAAAATCGCTGAAGCGACTGGTGGTGGCAGACCCAACATGCTCTACAACGGCGTTTGGAACATAAAGACAACCATAGCCCTTCAATTGCAAACGAAATCCCAAATCCACATCTTCAAAATATGCGAAAAAGTTTTCATCAAACCCCCCTGCATCAGAAAACACATCTGCTCGAATAAAAGAGGCGGCAGCACAGGGAGAAAAAATTTCCTCCATCTCTCTTCCTATTTTTGAGGAAGGAATGCCATGATCGCGCCTCCATGCAGAACCGCAAACATGATAGATATCTCCTGTTCCATCGACACAGTCACTGCCATACCGAAGCATATGACTGCCGAACGATGTAAATTCGGGAAATTTTTCCGCAGCCTCCGCTAATTTTTCCAACCAATCTGGAGCCGCAAAAGCATCCGGGTTTAAAAATGCGATCCATTCGCAATTCTCGGCCTTTTTAACAGCAAGATTATTGGCAAAAGCAAAACCGGTATTTTCCTCCAGTTTTATAATTTCATATTCCCTAAACTCTTCCTCCACCCTTTGGATCGAGCCATCTGTACTTGCGTTATCAACAATAAGAACCTGAGTCGGCGGCAAAGTTTGAGATTTCAAACTTTGAAGGCATTTTTTAAGGTAATCACCGGCGTTCCAGTTGACGACTACAACGGCTATAGATAGTGAAGAAGGCATTAATATTTGAGTAAGAAATGGTTTCTGTCGATATATCGGTAAAACAAGGAAGGTGCATTATCTTGAAAATACAGGTGCAAACGCTTATACTTCCGAAAAGATGGCATTCCCTGCACTTCATGTTTTAACACCGAATTTTATATAAATGAAAAGATTTTTTATTACAGGCGGCGCCGGATTCATCGGGGGGAACTTTATCCTGAACCTGATGAAATCCAATCCAGAAATAGTTGTCAACTATGACAAGCTCACATACGCTGGGAATCTGGATACATTGTCTTCTGTAGAGAACGACCCGAATTACATATTTGTCCAGGGAGATATTTGCGACAGGGAAAAACTTACACAATTATTTGAAAGCCATAAAATTGACTGCGTGGTCCACTTTGCCGCAGAGTCTCATGTAGACAGGTCTATTGACTCGCCCGGAGATTTTATCCAGACCAATGTCGTAGGGACTTTTGAATTACTGGAAGCCGCACGTTGGTATATAGGAGAGAAAAAAATCCCTAGAAAAGATTTCCGTTTTCTTCATGTTTCTACAGATGAAGTCTATGGTTCCCTTGGAGAAACCGGACTTTTCACTGAAGAAACCCCCTACGCACCCAATTCACCCTACGCAGCTTCGAAAGCTTCATCTGATCATCTAGTGCGTTCGTATCACAAAACTTTTGGCCTGCCTGTGCTAACCACAAATTGTTCTAACAATTATGGGCCTTACCAGTTTCCTGAAAAACTTTTACCTTTAATGATTAACAATGCGCTCAACGGGCAATCGCTTCCAATATACGGCGACGGAAAACAAGTACGGGATTGGTTATTTGTTGAAGACCATTGTAAAGCCATTCTTGAGGTGTTGGGAAAAGGTGAGATCGGACAGGTCTATAATATCGGTGGGCATAATGAAAAAGCCAACTTGGAAGTCGTTCATACCCTTTGTGAAATTTTGGATGAATTGGTACCCGATTCTAAATTTCGTCCGCATAAGAATTTGATTCAGTATGTAACAGACCGGCCCGGTCACGACCGACGCTATGCCATTGATGCAAGTAAAATTCAAAATCAATTGGGCTGGAAACCACAAGAATCCTTTGAAACTGGACTTCGTAAAACCGTTCTCTGGTATCTGGATAATAAAGACTGGGTAAGCCGCGTCATGTCAGGGGCCTATCAAGGAGAACGCCTGGGTCTTACAAAACCCTAAGGGATATTAAATATGATCAATAAAGGAATTATACTTGCGGGAGGTTCAGGAACCCGGCTTTATCCACTAACACAGGTGGTTAGTAAGCAGCTGATGCCGCTTTATGACAAGCCAATGATTTATTATCCATTGAGCACCCTTTTATTGGCCGGTATTCGCGATATATTTGTTATTACAACACCTCAGGATCAGGCTCTATTTGAGGAATTACTTAAAGACGGAAGCCAATGGGGGGTAAATATTACTTATGGGATTCAACCCAGTCCAGATGGCTTAGCGCAAGCCTTCCTAATTGGAAAAGATTTTATCGGCAATGAAGGATGCAGCCTGATTCTTGGCGACAATGTTTTTTATGGAACCGAATTGCCAGACTTAATGGAAACAGCTCAGAAACGTGATAAGGGAGCAACCGTATTCGGTTATTGGGTCAAAGACCCGCAAAACTATGGGGTCGCAGAGTTCGACACCAATAAGAAAGTCGTCGGTGTCGAAGAAAAACCTGACAAGCCCAAATCCCATTACGCCATAACCGGTTTGTACTTTTATGACAATCAGGTGGTCGATATCGCGGGCTCCATCCAACCTTCTGACAGAGGCGAATTGGAGATCACGGATGTGAACCGAGTATACCTACAACAGTCTCAACTATCCGTCGAAAGAATGAGTCGAGGTTTCGCCTGGCTGGATACAGGATCACATGACTCTTTACTAGATGCCTCAAATTTTATTGAAACCATTCAAAAACGCCAGGGCCTCATGGTTTGCTGTCCCGAAGAGATTGCCTTCAGCAAAGGTTGGATATCTGCGGACGATGTAGCGAGACTGGCCCACACTCTGAAAAAAAATGAATACGGTCAATATTTGACACGCATGATTGCCAACGCATAAAAAATTTTACCCACCTGGATTAATATCCGATCTCTTTTGAATCTCTCCATATGAAAATTCTCTTAATAGGAAAAACCGGACAGATTGGTGGAGAACTAAATAGCATTGCCGGAGACCTGGGGTCCCTAGTCACTCTCGAAAGAGAACAAATGGATCTTTCCAAGCCAAATTCTATCGAACCCGCTATTCTAGAAATTCAACCTGACATTATTATCAATGCCGCAGCCTATACAGCGGTAGATAAGGCCGAAGATGAACCTGAACTTGCGATGGCGATAAATGGAGTCGCGCCAGGGATTATGGCAAAAGCAGCAAAAAAGGTGGGAGCGGGTCTAGTACATTATTCTACCGACTATGTTTTTGATGGTCACTCAGACAAACCCTATCGTGAAGAAGACTCTCCCTCCCCTATGAGTGTTTATGGCAAATCTAAACTTGCAGGGGAAAAAGCTATCATTGAAGCAGAAATCCCGCATCTCATTTTAAGAACCAGTTGGGTGTATAGCCTACACGGGAAAAGTTTTCTAAAAACCATAAAAAAACTTTCTATAGAAAAAGACACGCTAAGAATTGTTGACGATCAGATAGGTTCCCCTACCTGGGCCCGCTCTATTGCTTTGGCAACCCACAAAATTCTCGGTCGTTGCTTAAATAAAGAATGGTTAAAAAAACCAAATCCTTCTCTTACAGGAATATTCCATTTGACTTGCCAGGGGAATACAAGCTGGCATGGTTTCGCAAAAGAAATTATAAAATTATCAGAGGAAAATCTAAATACCAAATTGATTCCCATTCCCACATCGGAGTACCCTACCCCTGCGGCACGCCCCCCCTACTCCGTACTTTGTAATGAAAAGGTTAAAAATATTTTCGACATTGAAATGCCACATTGGCTTAATGCCATGAAGGTTTGTTTAAACAAAAAAGACTGAAACTCACCCATTCTGGCTTAATTTTAGTTCCATGAGTGTGATTTCAGGTGGGCAACGAAAACGAACTGGTACACCAGAGGTACCAACCCCAGGCCCAGTAAACCCTGTCATATTTTCAAATTGCCACTCTCCCATCCCCATTTCTTTAGGAGATAATGAATGCAATAACAATGGACCAATAAAGGGAAAATGTATTTGACCATGGTGTGTATGTCCACAAAGGTAAAAATTTACATCTTTACCACTAGCTGACTCGTACAAATCAGGAGTATGAGATAAAAATATTTTAAATGAATTATTCGGAACATTCTCAAAAGCTTTTTCGATGTCATCGAACTTGAAATAAAAGGGATCATCGACACCTACCACATAAAATGGAGAGGACTTTCTTTCTAACTTCATAGATTCGTTCATCAGCACACGAACTCCAATTCTTTCTAACTCGGGAACCAATTCAATAGTATCGTGGTTTCCCAAAACAGCATAAAAACCCAGTGGAGCTTCCACCGCATCAACTATTCTTTTCATCCCTTGAATCGCCGGATCAAGAAATTTGCTTCTCTCGCGTTGGAAATCCCCACCAAACAAACATAAGTCGACCTTTGATTGATTAATCGTGTCAACAATGACGTCGACCAACTCCTGACTTTCCTCAAAATGAAGGTCGCTCATAAAAAGAATTCTTAATCCTTCTAATTCTTTAGGCAACCCGGCCACTTTGAATTCACGGTTCCTTAATTTGACGCTTAGAGCATTATTAAAACCTTGCTCAAACAAACCTATGCCTTTCAAAAAAATCTTCAAAATTAAATGAGGAACTCTCCAAGCCAAGCATCTTAAATACGTTGCTTTAAATTTAAGAGATGGGTTACTCCCCTCTCCTTCAAATAAATATCTTCTACTACGAAGAGGTTTTTTTTTAAGCTTGTTCATTTCTTACAATTCCTTCGGCCATCGTTTGGGTAAATATTAATTTGGGGTTTCTAGCTAGAGATTTAAAAGAACAGAAAAACCAAAATTTTGTTTGAGAAAAATTTAATCTATAATTATCATGGTTCATAGTAATTCTCTAATTTAAAAATTTTCCTGAGGTCTGCAAATAAATGACTACTTCCAAAAGACATTTAATGTTTTTAAAAAAGGACGGGTCAGGAATAGTCGTTGAGGCAATCGATTCTTCTCATTGGGAAAACCTTAAACAGGAAGCCGAGACCAAAGGAATGACCTGCCAACCTTTAAGTATCGAAAATTTTTACCCGGATTATCGTGGATACCGCTATTTTGACTTAAGAAACTCCGTAACTCAGGAATCATTCAGTATTGATTATGTTCTACACACCTGGGAAATGGATAAAAAACATCATGAGGGTCACGAGGGTACAGAAGAATGGTTTATCCATTAAACCTGATACGGCTAATTAAATGGAACAATACTTAATTACACTTAAGTTAAAGCCGGGCGCATCTCTTGCAGACATAAAAAAAGCCTACAAGGCTCAAGTCAAGGTATGGCATCCAGATCGGTTTCCTCTCGAATCCCCACGTTTGCAAAAAAAAGCGCATGATATGTTTGAGAAAATAACCACTGCCTATAAAAAACTCTCTGAGATTTATTTGAAGCGACGATATACCGAATCCTCAGGGTGGAAGGGACAAGCCACAACTTACACCAAAGCTCGTCAAGAGAGGAAAAGAACTCAAACCCCAGAAGATACTTCCGGTGAGACAGAAAAAGTTCCTGGATTTATAACCCACACCTGGCCCAATGGCGATAAATACGAAGGGCAAATGCTTCGAGATCAAATGCATGGAAGAGGAATCTTCACTTGTGCCCAGGGATATGTTTACACAGGCGAATTCAAACACGGCAAACCCAATGGTTTGGGGAAACTTGTCTACGACAATGGCGATAAATATGAAGGTAGTTTTCTAGATGACATGCTGCATGGGCAAGGAAAATACTCCTACGCCAATGGCGATTGCTACCGTGGAGAATTTGCGAACGACTTACCGCATGGACATGGTGTCTATGTCCTGGCCAATGGAAGTGTTTATTCAGGAAAATGGGAAAATGGAAGCCTTGCACCTCAATAGAATCAAGACTTCAGTTCGTCCTCGCATATCTTACAATTGAGATAGGTTCCCAGGTGCTCTTGCCTTCCAGCCTTACTATTTACCCAAGGCCGGGAAATTAGGGGGGGATTGTGCCTGACATGCTGCTTATGCCCGCATTCTAACTGGGCTACCCAAAAAGATTGTTCATCCTGACGAAACCCTGAAATTTTCCTATCCATTTCGTTTCTCAAGGTTCGGGAATTTTATTTTACTAATTGCCTCGGAATACAGTTTCCGCTGCCAGCAAACCCATTTTGGTAGTATCGATAACTATATCCAGATCGTCCTGAGTAATTTTCAAACTATCCAGATAACCTTCCTCAAGAGGATCTTCAAATGCAGTCATAACAGGATGAGTGATTCCATGGTGATTTGCTATCCGATTAGCTGTGCCAACTAACTGATCCAAATTTATCTGTTCGTCAGATGGTGGAGCAGGATCATGATGCGCAAGAGCTGCGGTATTCACTTTTTCGGATATGGCCCACCACTTTTTCATAAATATTGCACCTACCTCACTATGGTCAATTTTGAAATGTTCCTTCTCCAACTCTTCCAAAGGCTGATCGGTGGAGCTTAAATCTTTAAGAGTAAGAAACTTATAATACTCTTCCGGAATCACATTATCTAAAACCAGAATTCCCACATCATGCATAAGGCCGGCAAGAAAAGCCATTTCCCAGTCTTCAGGGTCGGATAATACTTTTTTCGACAAAGACCGCGAAATGAATGCTACGGCCAGTGAATGTTTCCAAAATTCTACCTGATCAAATGCTTTACTTTTACTAAAGGTCCTGGGCAGTTCCAAAGCATAAACAAGATCCATCACCTGTTGCATTCCCAATCTGACAACAGCATCTTGAAGGTTCCTTGTCGTATCTTTTCCTGAACCAAATAAGGCACTATTTGCCAAAGTAATAATACGCCCTGACAATACCGGGTCTGTTTTTAAAAGACGGTAAACATCCTCCACTTCACAATCGGGATCGTTCATCAATTTCTGCAATCCCAACAAAATTTCAGGCAAAGGTGGAAGATCTGGCTTGGTTTTTACAAGTTCAATTATTTTTTTTCGCACCGCATGCCTCATATAGGGAAAAATATCTAGGAACCGTATATTACCAAAGGGTTACCTTCATTTATAGAAAAATGTCATAAATGACCAACCATTCTGCCAATTAAGATTTTAGAGACGTTGAATACAATTCCAAGGCAAAACACTCAAAAACTCCTCGGTTTTCGATAGTTTAGGAATTGGATCAAAGCCCGAGCAACTTATAAAAACAGCATCCTTATTGGAACTTGATTCTTAAGGAATTTAAAAATATGATCATTAAGCAAAATGTTATTAAAAGGATTTAATATACATTCACATTTTTTTTACTTCCTGAAAATCAGAGGCCGCATTTCACATGAAAATATTAGTAACAGGCGCAGCAGGGTTTATAGGCTTTCATACTTCAAAGAAATTGCTTGAAGACGGTTTTGATATTATTGGCCTAGACAACATCAACAATTATTACGATATCAACCTTAAAAAAGATCGATTAAAAATTCTTGAAGGTTTTGCAAATTTCAAATTTCTTGAAAACTCTTTAGAAGACCAGAATGCGATTGAAAGTATCTTTAAAAACGAAAAACCTCAACGTGTCATCCATCTGGCGGCCCAGGCAGGGGTGAGGTATTCCATCCAGCACCCGGAAATTTATATTCAAAGTAATATTGTAGGAACCTTCAATATCCTGGAAGGTTGTCGTCAAAATAATATAGAGCATTTGGTCTATGCTTCGTCCAGCTCGACTTATGGTCTCAGCACCAAATATCCCTTTACAGTCCAGGATAATGTTTGCCACCCCGTTTCATTTTATGGAGCAACCAAAATTGCCAATGAATTAATGGCACATTCCTATTCCCACCTTTATAGAATTCCCACCACCGGCCTAAGATTTTTTACAGTTTATGGTCCTTGGGGACGCCCAGATATGGCTTATTTTTTATTCACCCAAAAGATCCTGCAAGGGACGCCCATTGATGTGTATAACAATGGTGATATGGCAAGAGACTTTACTTATATTGATGATATTGTTGATGGAATAATCCGCATTATAAAAAAAGCACCTATTCCCGACCCCGACTGGGTCAGTGAACATCCCAATCCAGCCACCTCATCTGCTCCCTACCGACTCTATAATATCGGTTCCAACTCTCCAATACAGTTGATGGACTTCATCCA
>JABJCF010000184.1 GCA_018665625.1 Nitrospina sp.
GATGTCAAATTAGCTTTGGTAAGATCGGCACCGTGAAGGGATGCGGAGGTAAGGTTTGCTCTACTAAGGTCGCAACCCGTTAAGTTCGCGAAAGTAAAACTGGCCTTTATGCATTTGGCCCCGGCCATATTGGCTTTCGTCAAGTTTGCTCGGCTTAAGGTGGTGTTCTCAAGAGTTGCCCGGCTTAAATCAGCTTCTCTAAGGTTAGCGGTGGTCAAATCTGCTTCTGTCATGTTTGAATTTTGAAAATTACCTTTAGACAGAAAAGTCCTGACGAATTTAGTTTTTATCAATAAGGTGTTGCTGAAATTCGCCGAGGCCAGAGTCAACCCGCTAAAATCCAAACCCGAAAGATCCAGGCCAGAAAAATCCATATTATTGGAATGCTCAATACTCTTGGTGATGAGTAATCTTCTAACTTCTTCTACTGTTATGTTTGCCATTGAAGTTTAATCCATTTTGCGGCGGGTTTAAATCTGACTGACTATAACCATTCCCTCTCTTCTAAACAAGCAATAATTTTTTATTGAATTGCATCAATTTTGGCCTTTTCTAACCCACTCTTTTTATTGCGAAAATCCCAGAGCAATAATAAATAAAACGGAAGATACTCCACCCAGGGAATCCATAGACTCCAGGACTGAATCTCCTGATAATCAAAATAAAAATCAATGTAATAGAGTCCAACCAAACCGGTTAGCAAAATCCATGACCGATTGGGGAACAAACATAAAAAAGGCACGACCCAGCAAAGGTACCAGGGATTTTGTATGGGGCTGAGCAAAAACACCAATGCCATCAATATGAAAAACTGTTTTAAGAATTTATGAGGTTCATCAATCAGGGAAGTATTTTCCAACAAAAGCCAGATCAAAACTCCCATTAATATAAAAACTACCGTTAGTTTACTCAGAAAAATAGGTAAAGGATTTGACAAAAAAGACATACTGCTTAAATCTCCCGGCAGGTTTTTAAAAACAAAAACCAGGGAGGCAAAAATGCTGTCATTACTTTGCCAATACAGAGAATAAGCCTTGAGCCCGTCAAACATTTGTAAACCAATCCCCATAAAAGGGAGGTATCCAAGAATTATTACCCCAATAAAGAGCAGGGAGTTTAGGATGGGTGCCCGCCATGGGTTTCCTTCATTTTTACGAGACTTCTCAAGGCAGGATTGGAAATAAAGCGGGAATAATATCGCAGGGTACAGCTTGCCCAAAAAACCCAACGCAAGAAAAAATGTTGCCAGACTATGGCGCTGGCGGACCAGAAAATAAATAGAGCCGCATAAAAATGAAATTCCAATAATATCCAAATGAGTCGAGTTAAGAGTTTCTTTGATTATGAGTGGGCACCAGAAATAAATCACACTCAAATTTTTATTCAATCCCAGCTTGTTCAAAATCCCGACAATGAAGAACAAGGTAAGAAGATCAAAAATCAGAAAAGCCATACGCATGGCAAGAATGCTATCCGCTTGAATAAGATGAACGGTTGTGAATACAAACTGAGCCATGGGAGGGTAAATGGTGGGAACTCCGGGATGGTTAACTCTTTCCAAAAATTTTAAGGATTTTGGAGATTCCCATTTCAACTCCGATAGTTTTTCCAACTCCCGTTCATTCGTTTCGGTATAAATCTCATAATAAGTTTCAGGATCCTGAATTCTTAATTCCTTAAAGTCATGGACTTCAGAGGGAGAGTATTTGAAAGGATTGATACCGTTGGAAAAAACTTTTCCATCCCATAAATAGCGATAAACATCGTCTTCCTGTATCTGTTGCGCTGGTAAAACAGAGAGCCTGAACAGCAGTCCGAAAATAATAATGGTCCAAAAGGTAAATCGGTTTTCAGGTTGTTTTAAAACAAAGGCGCAAACGGCGAAGAAAATCAGGGATAGCGAAAAATAAATTGCCAGATAGGTGAGAATTGGGCGGTCGGCATAGCCTTCACCCCAATTGAATTCTTTCGAAATCTTAGTAAGATAAAAATAGAGAAGTAGACTAAAAATTCCCAGGAAAATTACCTGGAGACGTGGGCGCATGCTGGCTTATTGCGTTTGTGCGAAGGAGCTTTGCCCTTCCAGCTTTTTCAGTTTTTCAATTTCCATGTCAGAAAGGGATTTGTAAATTTCCAGAACACTTCGGTGGGTGTAGGGGTCATCATTTTTAATTGCCAGAGCAGACCAATAACGGGTTAGCGCCTCCTGATACATTTTTTTCTTTTTGTATATATCTCCAAGGCGGACGAATAAATCAAACCGGTCCGGTTCAATAACAGAGACCCGTTCCATGCTATTGGCAGCTTCCAGAAGTTTTCCTGACCTTTCAAACTCACTGCCTAATGCCTCAAGATAAGTAGGGTTTTCAGGTTCGAGGTCCACAGCTTTTAAAATATGCTCGACCCCTTGATCGTATTTTTGTTTTTTAAGTAAGAGTTTGCCTAATCGGTAATGGCTGGCAGAATGCTTGCTATCAATATTTAATGCTCTTAAATAAGTTTGTTCAGCTTCTGCAAGTTGGCCTTCTAATTCCTGAAACTCCCCCAACACGCTTAGGGGGTGCGCTGAGTCCGGATTTTTATTGGCTGCCGTTTTTAGCTGAGAAAAAGCTTCTTCTTTTTTCCCTTTTGAATAATCGATGGATGCCAGATTGATTCGACTGAAAGTATCTTCTGTATGCTTTAACACATCTTGATAGAATTCTGCCGCCCGGTCATTCTTACCTTGATCCTGATAAACCACACCCATGTTGTATAACGCGAAAGTATCTTTTGGATTTTTTCTTAATGCCAGCTTGTACTCTTCAATGGCTTTGGCAAAATCCTTATTGTCGTAATGCTCAACCCCTCTGTTGAAATGACTGTCGATGGGGGCAGGCACATTCGTGCAACTACTTAAAAATACGGCTAATAAAACAAAAATAAAGCTTTTAAAATATCTTTTTATCATTTTTTTGATGTTCTAATATCAATTCTGGAAGAGCCAAGCCAATCTAGCTCAGAAAAAAATTCTAATATCTTTTCATTATGGAAGAAGAATTTATTGGAAGCAACCCCCGAGCCCTTCTCTTCATTTTCCCTCAAAAATAGCACTCTCGCTCTTTTAGTTCTTACCTGTCATAAGCATTTAATAATTAAAGTATTACCCTATCTTAGTCTCAAAATGAGATTCGAATTTGAGAACTCTTGAGACAAGTCTTCCTCAGATGTCTCAATTTGACACAGGTATTTTTTGCAAGTTTCGCCTAAGAAAAACCTGCTTTTGAAAGGCATTGAAAAAGGCCTAGTTAGGCTAGGAAAATTTTTAAGACCTTAAATTTGGAACAATTAATGCTTTATAGGGAGTTTATTGGAAAAACGAATTCTAGGAATTTTGCAAACGTGCAAGCAACGAGTTGCAAGGTGAATTTTAGGAAAATAGTTTTTTGATTTTCACTCCTAATTAAATTTTTTGAGGGATTTAAATGAACAGGATTATTTCTACCCGCCATCTGTTATCGGTTTTGGTTCTTATTTCTATTTTTTTTGGGAATGTGGTTTTTGCGCAAAGTCTGCCATCCCAAATCACTTATGACATTGTTTATGTCAAAGCACCTCGACAAGGCGATGACACTTTCGTAAATATTCCTGAGGTATTTGATCCCATAAAAGTTGAAGCAGGCAGTGATTTAGTATTACTGCATCCCGATGGATCAGAAGAAATTTTAGTTGCTGGAGGCCAAGGTGCCATATTGGACCCTGCTGTGTCATTCGATGGCAAGTGGATTTATTATTCCCAAGTTCATGATCAAACCAATTTAAATTCCCAGCGCCGTCTGGCGGCCAGAAGTGGTGCGGACATATTCAAGATCAACCTTGAAACTCGGGAAATCATCCAGCTGACATTTCAGGAATGGACACCCAACACAGGTGTAGCCAACTGGTCTAGCTCTCCCCTAAGCGGGGCCTCCGACGAAAGCATTTTGGGTTATGGAATTTACAACTTGGGCCCGTGTCCTCTTCCCGGCGGAAAAGTTATGTTCACCTCCAGCCGCAACGGTTTTCTGCCCAACAAAAGTTTTACTTTTCCAAACTTGCAATTATTCGTCATGGACGAAGATGGAAAGAATGTAGAGCTGGTGGCTCCTATGAATCTGGGCAGTGCTTTGCATCCCACGATTTTAAAAGACGGGCGGGTGATGTTTTCCAGTTACGAAGCACAGGGAGCGCGTGATCGGCGTCTATGGGGACTTTGGTCTATCTGGCCTGATGGAAGAAACTGGGCACCATTAATGAGTGCCTTTTCCAGGCCTTCTGCTTTACATTGGCAAACCCAGCTTTCAGATGAATCCATTGTAGTGGATGAGTATTACAATTTAAACAACAGTGGCTTCGGGGCATTTTTAAAGTTTCCGCCTTCTGTACCTCCTGGAACCATTGCTTTTGGCGATCCCGATGGTAATAAAAATCCTTCCTTGCCCATGGGCTGGTTTAGTAATGGGAAAGTTCAGTACAGAAATTATTCTTTCAGTCCTTATGGATTGGAGAGTCTGACTCCATTTACAACCCCAAACGATAATGCGGCACCTTTTATAAATGGAACGGGAGCAGAACGGACAGGAAAAGTAGCGCAACCCAGCGCAGCCCCAAATAACGATTTGTTGCTGGTCTGGTCTCCAGGCCCTGCAAACCGGCTGAACCGTCCTGTCAATAAACCCGTATACGATGCAGGTTTGTATTTGCAGGTAGGTGGGATTCCAGTCAACGACCATCGAGATTTAATTCTTATAAAAAACGACCCGAACTTCAACGAGCAACAACCCCGGGCAGTTGTTCCTTATAAAACCATTTACGGTGTGGATGAACCGGTTAACCTTCCATGGTTACCTAATGATGGGTCGCTTTCGCAAGAACTGCCCGAGGGAACACCGTATGGCCTGATTGGAACATCTTCTTTTTACAAAAGAAATACGACTCCTGGAAAAGGCAGTGCAGATTTTGGAGGACTTGATCCTTTTAACACATCACAAAACGGTGCCAGCACCAACTGGGAAAGCCAGGGGGCGGATGCCGGTAAATATGACAATAGCGACATCCATGCAGTTCGCATTCTGGCTATGGAGCCGACTTCTCATCTTAGCTATGGGCCGGGGAATGTGGGTGGAGGTGCAAATCTAAACTTTCAAAATGAAGCGCATGAACGTTTGCGGATTTTAGGTGAAATACCGCTCCGCAAATACGATGCTGTCGGAAACCCTATTCTCGATATCGAAGGCAATCCCGATACCAGTTTTCTTGCAAAAATTCCTGCGGACGTTCCCTATACATTTCAGACCCTTGATAAAAACGGCGTGGTCTTGAACGCTTCGCAAACCTGGCATCAGGTGCGACC
>JABJCF010000185.1 GCA_018665625.1 Nitrospina sp.
CTAAACATCCTGAATGGGACATCATTGTTCCTTCCTTGCCCATTGCTCGTCCTGAAGATCCGCATATCGTTAAAATTGTTCATGATGTAAATTATCGTATTATTTTTTTAAGTCGATCCGTAATTCCTCAACCATTCAATCATCGACCTGGTTTCTTTTTAAAACATCTATCTGTCATCAGTTTTAAGCCAGCAGCTCTTCAAAAATATGCATCTCTTAAACCCAGCCCCTTACAAATCAGCGAAAGTGTGGAACTATTAAGGGCTTTAGAAAATGGAATGGCATTAGGAACGGTTTTGTTGGACGGCGACAGCATTTCAGTCGACATCAAAGAAGATTACGTGCGAGCCAAAGTTCTAATGATATCAGATGAATTTCGTAAGCTATACTGACGCTACTAATTCTATTTTGGGAGGTCTAAAAATCATTCGGACTTTTATGAAGTCTCAAATTTTTTCCGGAAGCCTTAGTAACGACACTATCAAGAAGGGTGGGAAGGATTCGGGATATCCCTGAATTTTCTGGAAGAATAATTTTGATTCTTACTTAAGTAACTCGCAGCGACAATTTTTCTCGAACTGGATTAATTTGCCCTCTAGTATTAATCCAGACTTTGCCTAGCACAGAGACTGCTATATAGTCCGTTACTCTCTCTTAACTCTTCGTGAGTCCCCTTTTCGGCTAGATGACCATCTTCGATAACAAAAATACAATCCGCTGAGGCCACCGTAACCAACCTGTGCGCCACTACAATAACGGTTCTTTTGCCATGAAGCCTTTCAATTGCTGCCTGAACCTTTCTCTCGGAATGGGCATCTAGAGAACTGGTCGCCTCATCAAAGATAAGAACCGGCGGATCCAGATAAATCGCCCTGGCTATTGCCAACCGCTGTCTTTGCCCACCGGAAAGTTTAGCCCCTCTTTCCCCGACTACCGTCTGATAATTTTGAGGTAACAAGTCTATAAATTCGTCCGCATAAGCGATTCGGGTTGCTTCTTTGATACGATTTTGATCTCGATCTACAGCATCTACACCAAAACAAATATTGTCTTCAATGGTTCCGCTAAAAATAAATGATTCCTGGCTGATCAAGCCCAACTGGCAAAGCCAAGTACTAATATCAATTTTGCTCATGTCGACTCCATCTATCAAAATCCTACCCTTTTGAGGCTTATAAAAACCTGTCATTAAGTCAATAATCGTCGACTTACCACCCCCTGAAACACCAACAACCCCATAAAACTTATTAGTCTCAAATTTTAAAGATAGATCCCGCAAAACCATATCGCTATCGCTGCCACTATAAGAAAAAAAAACATTCTGAAGTTCAAATCGGCTAGTCATGGGAGAAATTGAACAGCCCTTTTTTCTATCCAGTTCTTCCCGGAGAAGATTCGCAATCGTTTCGGCAGAAGGCAAGAGTGAAGCAAGTAACATGACTCGGCTACTTGTCCCAGCTGCCAAAGGAAGTATCCTATATGTTCCCACAGCAAACACTGCCAGCGTTGGAAAAGTTTCTTTTCCAAAACCTGAAACCTGCATAAACATAAGTAATACTCCCACCCCAATCAAGACAACCAATGTTTCAAGCACTGGTCGAGGTAGAGTCGATATAAAATGATTGCGAATAATATGGCCAGCGTACTCGTCCCAAATTTTCCGAAGCTCGCGTTGGAAGTGATCTTCCGCACAAAAAACTTTGACCTGCTTAATTCCAGAAAGCACTTCTGCAGTGAGCCCGAACCCCTGCTTTTCAAGTTCAACAATACGATCTCCTGTTTTATACATTCTCCCTTGCGAGAGTTTCATCGTAAGGTAATAGACTGGAATCATCAGAAAGGTAATCGAAAGAGTTACCTTTAAGTTCATAAAACATAAAACCAAAAATACTCCTATAATCGTCGTCAGGCTTCCTAAAATAAGAACAAACATCCTAAGAGCTGACGAAGCCTTCTGTGTTTGCATGATCTTGCGCTGAACAAGATCGCCCGCCTTATTTTCTGTAAAAAAAACATACGGTTTTCCCAAGTAAACTTTGGATATTCGATTCATCCAAGCACAATAAAGGCGCGTCAGCACCCGAATATTTCCGTATTCGGCCAGAACAAGAAACGCGTTTTTAAAAACGAAAAGTGCTCCTACCCCTAAGAGAGAATAAAATAAAAACTGCTCCTGGCTCAAAGACTCCAATGCCGGAATCAAAATAATGGACTTGTTCCTGTAGTATTCCAACTGGCTTTCATCTTGAAACATATCGACGAGAGGATAAAATGAAGCGATCCCAATCGACTCCACAACTGCGCTTCCTAAAACCAACAGATACAACCAAAATAAGGCGCGTCGCTTATCGCGAGTCAATAAAAAAAGACTGGTCAAACTGGGAGAAATCAAAATCAATTCCTTAATTGTAAAAATAAAGTGGTGAAGTATTTTTATACGAAAGTATTAAATTTCTTCTGAGTAATTCAGTTGGATAAATTTCCAGCAGGCACATCCTGGAGAATATCTAGTTACCGATGACCGAATTTATATTATATCTTGATCTGCAGGTGCTTCCAAATAAACTTCACAACATACTTTAACAAGCTTCATGTTCTTCTTAAATAAGGCTTTGCCTTGTAGGTTAAGAAACCCTTTATACTTTTTTCGTAATGTTAATGTTAGTGTTGGACTTGGCTCTATGATCGAGTTACAATTCCTTCAAACTGACGAAAATATC
>JABJCF010000019.1 GCA_018665625.1 Nitrospina sp.
CCGCTTGTAATAATTGTTCCCGTTTGGATGATTTAGCCATCTTACTCGCCCTTTCTTAAAATATACCTATCAGTGTAGCAAATCTTATTAGAAAAGTGAATATTTTTCATGTTCTCACCGGGAATCCCTTAAAAATAATTGATTTTATAGCCATTAAATACAGATTTCTTATTCTGTAAGGAAACCCGCCCAAACTATACTAATCTGTATATTTTTTATGAAATATGTCATTAATTTAACTTTAGAAGGAGAGTCAGTCATGAATTCAGTTTTCAAACGTGGAACCCGCTTTTTCGCAGTAGTTGCTTTAGTTGTCGGTTTGTTTGCCAATGGGGCTGTTGCCTCAGACATGCAAAAAAACGGAACAGAAATTTCTGCCCCGGTGATGGGTGGCTATGATCCCGTTTCCTATTTTAACGCGGGACAACCTCAAAGAGGAAGTGGCTTTCATACCGCAGCTCACGATGGCGGCACCTACCTGTTTGCCAGCAAAGAAAATAAAAAAACATTTGAAGCCAACCCACAAAAATATGCGCCACAGTTTGGTGGTTATTGTGCGTATGGCGTCGCAGTGGGTAAAAAGTTTTATTCCGACCCAAACATCTGGGAAGTTGTAAATGGAAAACTCTATTTAAATCTCGATAAAAAAATCCAGATGAAATGGAACGAAGACCAAAGTGGCAACATTACAAAAGCTCATTCCAATTGGAAGGGTATCGAACATAAACATCCAACGGAACTTTAATAGCTGATTAAGGGGAGAAGTTATCTTCTCCCCTTTCATTATAAATTTTAAACAAAATAATTATCGAAAGGGTCAATCATGAAATCTCAAAATCTATCAGGTACAGATGCAGAACATCCTGCAACCGGAACTGTAAAAATCGAAGGCAGCACTGTTCTATTGGAAGATGTAAATATTACCGAAGCCCCAGACGGCAGAGTAATTTTAACTAAAGATTTTGATCAAACTTCAGGAATTAACCTGGGTAGGCTACAAGGGTTTACAGGTAGCCACGGATATACCATTCCAGACAAAACACAAACCAGTGATTTCAATTCTGTAATTATCTGGTGCGATCAATTTAAAGTTCCCATTGGAAAAGCGCAGCTTTAAATAATACTCACCACAGAAACCAGGAATAAAATGAAAACAATAATAGCGGCATCACTCCTCCTTCTTTTGGCAGCGCTAGGAACTGTAGGAACAGCAATAAGTGAAGAAACCATATTCGCCCCAAATGTAGATCTCAAAACGGGTTCCATCAGTGTTCCTGAAAATTACACGCGATGGGCCACACTGGGAACATGGGCTCATTCAAAGATCAAAGGAGAACCAGGTACAAATGAATATCATGTCGTTTACACCCAGCCAGAAACAATAGACTATTATCAAAAGCACAAGCGTTATCCTGATGGAGCCGTACTGGTAAAAGAACTCCTTCATGCTGAAACGATGCCTATGACAACAGGCCCGGCTGTAAGTCATGCCACAAAAATAAAAGGCTGGTTTGTTTTGGTTCGAGATACAAAAGGCCGCTATAAAAATTCTAAGTTGTGGGGGGATGGCTGGGGATGGTCTCTTTTCAATGCTCCCGATTCAAAAACAACCGTATCCACTGATTATCAAGAAAACTGTATTGGATGCCATTTGCCTGCCCGCGATTTAGCAAAGGCCGATGCTCAAGAAGAAGATAAATGGATTTACACACTCGGGTATCCAGTTCTTCAAAAGAATTAGAAAACTATTAAAATTTTCAGGGGCTTTTATATATGCGAGTTTCAGCACATTATATTTTTTCGATTGTCATTCTGGCAATTTACGGGGAAAGGGTCTGCCCTATTATTGAAAACATAGGCCAATTGGATTGGACGATGCGACTCACAGTGGTCTTCGCGGGTCTTTTTTGCATACGCCCCCTTTTAGTGAAGTGGGTGGTTTTAAAAACTCATTGGCAAAAACAGCCTCAACGTCAGTTTATTTTGGAATGGTTTCTCTACCTAGTAGGTGCTTCCATTCTGGCCTGGTACAACAGCTATGAAAACTATGCTGATATTGTAAGCACCGGCAAAGTATTTTTAGGATGTACAACTTTTGGTTTCTTCACCGCTTGTGATATGGCCTTGGAAAGGCAAAAACTAATCAAAGGTAATTTAGAACCCATCGATCTAAAAAACTATGAAGCAAAAGTGGCCTTTCCCATCACCGCCAAACTTACAGCAATTGCTGTGTTCTCATTAATATTCATGACCAGCATTATGTTCCTCGTCTTCCTTAAAGACCTTTATTGGTTCATTGATCTTGAGCAGGAAAACTATGGAGAAGGTAGCGTGATATTCATGCGTGAGCTATTTTTTGTAGGCGGAGTAATCTTAGCGGAAATGACCAACTTAATATTTTCTTTCTGTCGGAACTTGAAGCTACATTTTAATAATCAAAACAACTCAATGGAAGCTGTTTCAAAAGGCAACCTTGATCAGCATATAATGATTAACAGTCAGGATGAATTTGCGGTAATGGGACGCTACACTAACTATATGATCGAAATGCTGAAAGAACGAAATCGGCAACTGGAAAAAACTCGTCAGGAAATTATTCAACGTCTGGGCCGTGCCGCAGAATATCGCGACAACGAGACTGGAATGCATGTCGTGCGTATGTCTCATTTCAGCGAAGCGCTTGCACTAAAAGCAGGTCTCAACAAAGAACGATGTGACCTGATTCTTCAAGCCAGCCCCATGCATGATGTCGGCAAGATTGGAATTCCCGACAACGTGCTTTTGAAACCTGGAAAACTGGAAGGAGAAGAATGGACTAAAATGCAAACCCATGTTGAGGTAGGGGCATCCATCTTATCGGGAAGCGATTCCAAGCTCATGCAACTGGCAGAAGAAATCGCTGCCACCCATCACGAAAAATTTGACGGCAGCGGTTACCCGAAAGGACTCAAGGGTGAAGATATTTCTATTGAAGGACGAATTGTTCCTATCTGTGATGTCTTCGATGCCTTGACTTCAGTACGTCCTTATAAAAAAGCCTGGACCGTTGAAGACGCAATCGATTTACTTAAAAAAGAAAAAGGAAAACATTTTGACCCGGATCTGGTAGACATATTTGTATCTATTCTTCCAGAGATTCTGGAAATCAAGGAGCGTTATTCAGAAAACAAATCTCATGAAGCCGCATGATCGACACTAGCAAATCATCGCTAAAAACTATTACTAACTGACATTTTCGGAAGGGCGGTCGTAATACTCTTCGTTACCATTGATGCCATCTTCCAATGGATCTTTGAACATGAGGTCAAAATGACCGTCTTCGTCAAAATCGTAGGCATAAAAAATGGGTTTGGACGCGGCAACATAAAACATACGGTCTTTTTCGAAATCTACAAAAAAAATGGGTTTTCTAGGGAAATTTTTAGCCACAAATTCCACTGAGTCTGTGGAAAAAAATGCGCGGATGATCACTCTAAGAGTGTAGTAATCCGCTTTTCCATTTCTATCCAAATCATAACCCACCGCTAATAATTTCGAAGCATTAACATCCCAGAAAATGCCTGTGTCAATTGATGGTTCTGGAACCGGGTGGCGAAACTCCCATACGGGGGAGGCTGCGGCAGTGAACCAGAATAGAAGTATAATCATTGTGAGGATCGGTTTCATTTTTCTCATCCCCTTTCTTCATGGTAGGCGGACTACGCCCACGGTGAAAATTAGGATTCAACGAATCAAATTTTAAAACAATCCAGTGAACATGCAAAATTTCACCCTCTTTCATTAAGAAAACAACTGCGGTTTTTCCCACAAAAAAAGTCCAAATTCACTCCTGACTACTCTGGAGGAAGATGGACTTCACAAAAACCCGCATAATTTTTAAAACCTACTCGTAGTAGAAGCCCTATTCCAAAGGCAGTCAATACTCCTTTAATCAAAAAAAGTTTACGTCTTATCTATAATAAATATAGTCCCGCAACCCGGTTTTCGCAATGGGAAAAGCGACCCACCAAATCTATACCCATTAAACTTACAGGATATCATGAGGTCTTTTTGTTATAGTCTGCTCTCATGCATTGTATTCTTACCCGTTCGCCGTTGCTTCCTTCGCTAAAGGATATTTCAAAGCATTATATTACTGCCATCCTTAATGATCCAAATTCCAAACTCATAAGTGCCCCAGGCAATGAACAAAATAAAAATAATTATAAAAATTAATTCAAATCCTCCCAGCTTTGCCGGAGGCGGTTTAGGCTCTTCTTGAAAGTCCTCGTCAGGTTCGGGTGTCATTTCTTAGATTTTTTCAGCCAATCTTTAGCAAGCTCATGGGCTTTGGATATCTGACCGTTGTTCATTTGCCGTTCAACAAAGATTCGATTTTTCTTTCCTGCCTCCTGTCCAAATTTTTCCGCAATGTATAACCATTTATCAGCTTCAACAATATTTTTTTCTACGCCTGTACCTTTAAAATACATCATCCCTAAAACCAATTGAGCTGCGGCGTGGCCTTTTTCTGCTAATGGCACCACCATTTTATAGGCGGTTTCATAGTCCCGCCGGTTTACTGCTTCGACAGCTTCTTCAAATTCATCGGCGTAAACAGCAATAGGTTGAATGAGTCCGATCGACAGAAAAAGTGCTATGACTATGGCTTTAATATTTAATAACATTAATTTAATTTTCAAAAAAACCCACCCAGGGGAGCTGAGTGGATTTATTAGAGGCAATCACCTTAACTGGGCCATCGAAAAATACGATTCTCCCCCCTACCTCAAAATTAATCCGCTTTTTTTTCTATACCTTTGATAATCGAATTTCCTTTAGGTGCGTGGTTTCTTAAATGTTCGCGTACCAGCATCACAGCGTGATTATCATCCATTGCTGTTATGAAAATGCTAAAATCATCTTCAGATTTATCCTTATCGCTTATTAAAACACCTTTTACTTTGAAACTGTATTGCTTGGGTGGCATCGTAATCTCAGATTAATTTAAAAGTCTATTATATAAAATCTGTACCCACCTCTCTATTTATTTAAGGAGTTTTTTAATGGGAAATGGAGAAAGGTTCAGAATAGCCATCCGAGTACCGGAAGTATTTTATGTGCTGCGGAACCATGAATCTATGGAACCTGACAGATTCGCAGCCGAAACCGAGTTGATAGAGAAACATCAATCCGAAGAAAGAAATGAAGACAACCTTTCCGAGGAAGTGCGATTGGGTAGAAATCAGATTAAATGTCTTTGCAGAGTACTTAAGTCTACTTTCACCACGGAGACAAAAAACATATCCTCATTTAAAAATTACATATTTAATTTGGAATCAAAATCAAAAGACGCAGCTTTGCTTGAAGTGACAGGTTATTTGCAGGAAATGAGAGCTATAGAACTAGATTTTAAGGGTGAAAATATTTCCAAATTTTTTCTTAGCCATTGGGCTGGTAAAGGAGAGAATTTTTATTTTATACTTAAG
>JABJCF010000186.1 GCA_018665625.1 Nitrospina sp.
ACCACGAATAATGCCCATTTAGCTCTCCCGATTGCCTTTTTATCTTAGAAAATCTTTACTATTTAGAGTTAGCAACTATATCTTATTCGTTTCATTATTCATATATGAATTGAAAAGCAGAAAGATTATATATCTAAATCGAAACTACCATCTTCGCACAAAAATAAAACCTTAATATTTTCAAACGCTTACAAAAGTCACATCGCCTGCCGACCCGGAAATATTAAAAAAAATTAATGCATGGTTAACTGATTTTTAATTTTGCAGGCCTAGAATAGGCTTATTGAAATTAGTCCCCCGCCTTTTAGAGGCCGACTAAAAAATGGAGGTATTTGTTATGGAAATGTTTAAAACACTTGATATTCGAGGCCTATCTTTTTCAAACGCTTTCGAGTTGGCTTCCGAAGAGTTCAGGAGAATAAAGAAAAATGGCATTTTGGAGTTGATTGTCGATAAGAAAAGAAACTTCACTGAGGATTTTTCAAAGTGGGCAAAAAGCCAGGGCTGCAAAATTTCCGACATTGAAGATGACCACAGAATGGTACGACTTTTTATTCACAAAAGTTCCCGGACTGTTAAGGCCTAAAAGGTTTACAAACCCCGGTTACTCCAAATTTCACAGTTTTCGGTCTCCTCCTCTTTCTGGAAACACTGCGTTTGGGATAGCCGGGGTTTTTTGTACCCTCTTGGGTTATTGCTACTGATTTTTATCATAAATTATTCTCAAACCATCTAAAGTTAAAAACGGATCCACAGTATCAATCACCGTAGTTTTGGTGGTTATCCATTCTAAAATACCCCCGGTGGCAATAACGCGGGCGTCTTCTCCAAGTTCACTTTTTATTTCCTTCACCAACGCTTCAACCATTCCTGAAAAACCATAGACTGCTCCAGAGCGCAGACTCTCAACCGTTGATTTCCCTATCACATTCTCTGGGAAAGTCATATCAACTCGAGGTAGTTTCGCAGTGTTTTTAAAAAGTGCCTCAAGAGAAATCTGGATCCCTGGGAAGATTGCACCGCCTAAATATTCACCTTTACTCGACACAACATCAAAGGTTGTCGCAGTTCCAAAATCGACAATAATTAAAGGCCCACCATATTTTTCAAAAGCGGCCACAGAGTTTACTATGCGATCCGCACCCACTTCAGAAGGGTTCCGGTAAAGAATTGAAATCCCTGTTTTGATCCCCGGCCCAACAATTAAGGGCTCGCATGAAAAATACTTTCTCGCCATTCCCTGTAATATAGGGACCAGAGGAGGAACAACACAAGCAACTACAATATCGTCTATGGTCTCTGTTTCTACATTATTTAACAAAATAAATTCTTTTATCAAAACCCAGTACTCATCAGCAGTGCGGTTCCATTCTGTCCGAATTCTCCAATGAGTGAGAAGCTTTTCACCAGAAAACAATCCGATAACATTATTGGAATTTCCTACATCGATCACCAAAAGCATAAACAACCCATTTTATGGATGCGACAACCTTTAAAAAACAAAAAAAGGCTTATAACATCAGTGAAAAACAATTAGGATTAACAGGATTCTCTAATATAATAAAGCATCTTAAAAATTACAAATAAGGTTTAATGAAAGACAAAAATAATATTGAAATTGAGGACATCTCAGCATTTCCTCTGGAAAGATCAGCAAACCACAATAATTGGGAAGACATTCCCAACCAGGAATTTAAAGAGCAAGTATTCGATGGCCTAGCCGAAGAAAAAATGAAATGCTTTTTAAGAGTGGTGCGTTCTGGAAGCCCGTTTAAATTGGGCGATTATTTTTACCGCATCAAATGCTAATAGAATTAAGAATACACGGCTACCCTCTCCTTTAACCAAATTCTTCATCCTGACAATTTGATGCGAGATAGAACAAATATGATAACAAGAATTGTATTTGCTGCCTTGGTCGGAGCGTTGTTTTTTTTATTTCCCCTCTCCCCCGCATTTTCTTCGGATTTCCTTGTTACTCCGCCACCAAAATCCATGGATAAATATTACGCCGAATCAGGAAAGGTCTCTGAATGGATTATTCAAATGCAAAAATTGAGCACCGCTTTTTCTGCAATTTCTGTGAGTCTTGATAAGAAAAACTGGGAAGTGGCCGAAAAAAATGCGGAACTATTTTTTGAGTCCTACCAAAAAGCATCCGAAATGATTCCGGAATGGAAGGAGGAATTTAATTTAAAAGCAGCCAATGAACTAAAGCAAAGTATTCAGACGAAAAACATGGAAAAGCTAGGGATGGCCACGGAAGCTCTCGGAAAAACCTGCTCTCGCTGCCATTTAAAAAATAACACCAGTGTTTGGGTTCGCTACCATTGGCCCTCAACCGAAACTATTAAAGTTTTAGACCCCATCGAGGAAAAAGAATTTAGTTACGAAGGATATATGGGGAAGCTTTCTGATTCGCTGAAAAGAATAAGCGTAAACTTCGAACAAAACGATTTCCAGCAAGCCTGGAAAGCCCTGGACGTTTTCACAAAAAGGTTCACAAGCTTGCGATCTGTTTGTTCAAAATGCCATGTTACGGAATGGACCAAAAGTTCGGTTTCAGTAAAAGATTTTTTTGTCGGGGAAGATATTCTGAACACTCTACAGGAAATCAAAAAGGGATTTGCAACAGGTGAGCCTTCGGAAGAAAAATTCAAAAAAAATATTGCCTACATTAATAAACGGTCTTGCAAAATGTGTCACCTTGTCCATCAACCAACAGCAGCTATACAAAGGGCCTGGAAACAAGAAGACTGAGATTCCTACTAAATCTAGAATCCCCACCCTCCATTTAGATAGTTTTTTTACTCCATCCCTCTAACTTCATACACCCCAAGTAACCTGTATCCTGACCTTCAAAGCCAAACTCACGGCCTTGAATTTTATTACTATGCTTATTTTTTTCTTTCTCACACTTTTGAGAATCTACCAGAAATTCTTTTTCACTTTTGGCTCCCTTATGAGAAAAATCCTCAAAAAGAGGGCCTTCGGAGCATCCCGAAAGAATTAGAACGACCAGAAGACATATATTTTTTACCATACAAACATTTTCCTTGGAAATAGTGGTTTAAAATTATTAAACCATAACAGGGGCAAAGAAGGCAGGAAATAAACAGAAGAAATCTAAATTTCTCTAATTTTTCAAACAGGCAGGTTATTTTTTCTTTGGGGGAGCAATCCCAGGCTTGTTGACAGTGAAACTTTTCAACAAATTTTCCTGGGAGTTTATATTAAAATATTTTTCTACAATTTTATCTTTATCTCTTTGGATCTTTCGATCTAAATATTCATTTAAAATTTTGTAGAGGTTATTTCTTCCATTTAATTTTTCAGGTTTAGATTCCATAATAACTCAGCTTAAAATTTCAGAAGTAAAACATGGGCCCGAAAAATCCTCATCGAACCCACCTCCTTATGTAGCAAGCTTTGTGCCATTTAACCCATTCAACGACTAATCCAGTAAAGGTTAATATTACAGTGGTTCTCCCCTCACTTCGATAATTCACAAAATTTCAATTTAGAAAAAAATAAGACAGGTAGGTTTAAATTTTCATACTATCTGGACCTAGAAATTCCGACTTCATTTAATAGGCTGGACAAAGGAAAACTTGCTTTTTCTTATTTCAAACAGTGCTGGCAACATGAATAAGGCGCAAACAGTACATGTGATAATACCCAACTCAACGACGGTTGCTATAGAACTTATTCCCGCGTGATGCGCTATATTCAAGCTTGTATAGCCCGCAAGGCTGGTCAAAGCAGACAGGATTATCGCACTTCCTGTCTCCTGCAATGATTTCAAGGAAGCACCTTTGGAATAATCCAGGATATGATGACTGAGATAAATACAATGATCTATCATAATGCCAACAATGGAGGGAAGCATCACAATATTAATAAAATTCAAACGGACGTTGAACACAGACATTAAGGCTCCTGTTAAAGCAAGCCCTGTAAATAATGGCAAAAAGGTTATAGTGGCTAGCCGAAAACTTTTAAGGTCAACAAGAAGAATTAGATAAACCAATCCAAACGCTACAATCATTGCCTTTGGCCCTTTTTCCTTTACCCAATCCAAAACCTTTGCCGCTATCAAATTTTCGTTTAAAACTGCAACCTCAATATTTCTTCTTTTAATGCGTTCTTTTAAAGCATTTACCTCTTTTTCCAATTGATAAATATTTTCAACCCTAAAAAAGTTTTTATCTGCGGGAGAAAAAAGCAACAACAGGTAATCCTTCCCTGCCATCAATTTTTGTTGAATGCCTTCTGGAACTCGAGAACCATCAAATGGTTTAACATCCAAAATACGCTCAAAATTATTGAACCGCTCCTTTCCCAATGAAAACCGGATAATATTTCTATTTTCATCAAAATTTTGTCGAATGCGTGCAATGATCTCTTTTTTGGATTCATATTCCTTTTGACTGAACAAATTCAGGGAATACTGGATTCCTATTATTGTTTTATCCCCGCTTGTTTTTTTTATGTCCTCAAGAGCCTCATGAATATAGAAAAGGTTATCTTTTTCTGGCGTTAATATTATCGTTGGTGAAAAAGCGAGCCCAAAATCATCGGTAGTTTCCGTTTCATAATCACTCGCAGGAGATTCACCTCGTAATTTTTGAAAATCGTATTCGAATTCAACTCCAGGCAAAAGAAACAAACTCGAAATCATAAGAAAAATAAAAAGGCCAGAAAGAAAAAGCGGAGTCGCTGAGTAAAGATTGGTAATTCGCAAACTAAATAGTCTGGGCTTGGGTTTTCTTAGCCAATGAATTTTGTCGTAAAAAAGAGCCTGCGCTGGAAAAATGAAATAATAGGTGACAAATGCACAAACAATACCCAGGGTTGCAATTTGCCCAAACTCAGAGAAGCCTTGGAAATCTGAAAAACTCAGTATAGAAAAAACGCTCATGGTGGTGAGCATGGCAATCAATCCAGAACGGCCTACTTGTGTTACAACCACTTCCACAGCTTCGGCAATGGGCTTTTCTTTTAACAGTTCCTGTTTGAAACGAATGTACAAGTGAATGCCGTAATCGATTCCCAAACCCATTAAAATCGCAACCAGAAAACCTGAAATAATATTTAAATGCCCTATCAATAATTTTGTCAAAGCAAATGTATATGTCAGCGAAAGCAATAGAGGGAAAATTATAAGAGGAATGGAAAACCATGATCGGGTATAAATAAAAATGATGGATATCGCTAAAAAAGCAGCTATTACCGCAGCATTTTTCAAGTCACTTTGGATAAAGTTGTTTTCTTCCAGGCGAACCACCATTGAACCGGTAAGGTTTATTTTAAGTTCGCTATATTTTTCTTCCAGCCCGCTTTTGTTTATTGCCTCCTGCACTGCGTCAATGAAATTTTCAGTAAAATCAGTGTCGGTGACAGTGCCCTTGGCTTTTATAAAAATATAATAATTATTTCTTTGGTTACCCTTATGAAAGCGTTCCATCTCTTCAAAAATTTTGTAGTCTTTTGCCAGTTTTCGAAGTTTTACAGGATTAAAAGGTTCCTCGTTCTCAACAAAACCTCCGAATTGACCACGCGCATAATCAATTGCTTCTGCCATGAAGATTTCCAGAGCCAATAAATCCCCTCGTGGAACCAGAAGTAGCTGTTTATTCTTCAAATATTTTTTTGGAATTTCTGAGTCGACAAACTGTGTTCCGGGAATTTTTTTGAAAACTTTTGCAAGGGTACCTATAACCTCTGAAGCCTGGATAGGATCAAGGTTTTCCAGAACTACTACCAAAGGGCCTGAGCCGCCAGTTTTATCTACAACTTCATTGAACTCTTTAATAAGGGGAAGGTCTTGAGGTAGAAGATTGTCCATCTTCGGGTTAAACTTTAAATCTGCGGCCAGATAAATGGAAAACCCGCTTAAAAGCAGTGCAATTAACAAAACGGTGCCTGGGAATTTCTTCGTAATATTTTTATAGCACCAGCTGAGAATTGATTTCATACTTGTTAGGAAAAATTGAATTTAAAACCCAGAGGAGTAGGCCAGGCCGGGTCAGCCGCAGTCAAGCGTACTTCATGCAACTCATTTCAGGGTAACACGAGGAGCTTAATCAATAAATACTAAACGAACAAAGTTTATTCGAATTTTTTTCGGCCTCGATTTCGTGCCATACCTGAATCTCTGGCAGCTTTCACTACCGCGTCAGCAACTTTTTTTACCACATCAACATCAAAAACACTTGGAATAATATAATCGGGCTGCAGGTATTCCTGAGAAATACAACCGGCAATAGCCTGTGCCGCAGCCATTTTCATTTCTTCATTTATTTGAGTTGCCATGCAATCCAAAGCCCCTCGAAAAAGTCCAGGAAAGCACAACACATTATTTATCTGGTTGGGGAAATCGCTACGTCCTGTAGCCATTATCGCCACATGCGGAGCAGCTTCTTCTGGCAGGATTTCTGGCACCGGGTTAGCCAAAGCAAAAACCACCGGATCTTTTGCCATTTTCTTGATATCCTCAACTTTCAACTGACCCGGCCCTGAAACCCCTAAAAAAAGATCTGCACCTGCGATTATTTCATTTAAGCTTCCAGACAATTCTTCGGGATTAGTGTTTTCAGCGAACCATTGTTTGGATTCATTTAAATCTTTACGGGACTTATTAATCGCTCCTTTTCTGTCACACACAATAATGTTATTTATCTGAAGCTGTTTTATCATTTTTGTGCATGCGGTGCCTGCGGCTCCGGCTCCAAGAACCACGACTTTTACGTTTTGATGGCTTTTCCCCAGTAATTTAAAAGCGTTGATCAATGCAGCAGAAACAACCACTGCTGTCCCATGTTGGTCATCATGAAAAACTGGGATATCCAATTCCTCCTGAAGCCGCTTTTCAATCTCAAAACATTGTGGTGCCGCAATATCTTCCAGATTAACCCCTCCGAACCCAGGAGCAATCGCCCGGACAACCTGGACTATTTCATCAGCACTTTTCGCATTCAAACAAATTGGGAAAGCATCGACCCCGGCGAACTCCTTGAACAGCATTGCCTTCCCTTCCATAACAGGCATGGCAGCTTCAGGGCCAATATCCCCTAACCCCAATACAGCAGTACCGTCTGTCACGATAGCAACGGTATTACGCTTTATTGTTAACTTATAAACCTCCTCGGGATTTTGGTGAATGGCCATGCAAACCCTGCCGACACCAGGCGTGTAGGCCATAGAAAGATCGTCTCGGGATTTTAATTCCTTTCTGCTGGTGACTTCAATTTTCCCTCCAAGGTGTAGCAAAAACGTTCTATCTGAATGATGAACCACTTCTACGCCTTCCGTTTTTTTCAAGGCGTCTACAATTTTTTGACCATGATCGACTCCCGAAGTGTAGATGCTGATATCGCGAATGGAACCGCCAGTGGAAAGAGGGCGAACTATATCTACCGCACCAATATGGCCATCCAGATTGGCAATTTCTGTCATAACCCGAGGCAGGATTTGGGCCTGTCCTTCTATTTTCAATCTGACAACAATACTGTCACCGGCATTGGGAGTGAATGCAGCTTTGGTCATAGCCCACCTCTTGGTTTTAGGTTTAAGAATTTACTCGTCTACTTAGGACACAATGAAGCTTTTCTTTGGATATTGCAAACGGGTTTTAAATAGCCTAACATTATCTTGTTTTTATCTCCAAAATACGGTCGTTTCCAAAACTTAACAAGTTTCCTATACGGACCACAGATCGTGGTCCAACACCCAATAAAGGATTGTCAGGATGCCGTTATCTGCTTTTGAATCCTCACAAAGCGAAAGAGTTCCCTGCGAATGTTGCGGATCGGTTCGATTTACCCCCGTATGTCTCCGAGAAAATAACACGCTGGTAGTTCATTGCGAAGAGTGCCATCTGGAGTTTGTCAATCCTTTGCCTACCGTAAAGGAGATGCAGGAAAATTACCAAAAAGAAATGACAGGAAGTAGTGCGAATTCTGGCCTTCACTCAAACTATATCCTCGAAAGACAAGAGAGGATCAAGTCATACTCCAAACTTTATAATTCTCGCCTGAACCTTATTGAAAGTTTATATCCTGATAAAGGTAAATTACTTGATATTGGATGTGGAGCCGGTTTTTTTCTTAATTGTGCCAAAGAACGAGGTTGGGATTGTCATGGTCTGGAAATCTTACCTGAATATATAAATTATGCTCGAGACAATTTTGCGTTAAATAACATTCGTTTGGAATCTTTAGATGAGGCTCTGACCTATGGTTCAAACACTTTTGATGTCATCACTCTTTGGGATCTAATAGAACATTTACGGAATCCTCTGGTCTGTCTTAAAAGAATCCATGATGCTATGAAACCAGGAGGGCTCTTGGTAATGTGGACTCCAAATGCTAAAAATGCTGTCTTTCTAAAAGAGAATTGGACGGGTTACAAAATACTTCAACATTTCTATTTTTTTTCCGAGGGGAGCCTTAACAAAATGCTGGAAAAAGCGGGCTTCAAAATTGTTTATTTAAAAACAAACAAGGCTAGAAAAGGATTGTTCGAGGGAAAAGGTTTTAATCCTTATGACAATTCAGAAAAACCTAAAAGCCCTGTGAAAAGGATACTGCGATCAGCGAAGAGGGATATAAAAAATACTCTAAACCCATTGACCTACTTAGGCCCCTTATTTGATATGGCGGGCTATGGGTTCAACTTATATGTCATTGCATCCAAACAAGACAAATGAAGTATGACTGCAAATACAGCAGATTAAAAGGAGGGACTATATTAAAGTTTCTTTGCAAAAAAAAACCGGCAGGGCAATAAAGCCCCACCGGCTATACAGATTCGCAAGAAATTTATTTCGGAATAACTTTAGAAGCTTGCGGCCCTTTTTGCCCCATACTTTTCTCAAATTCTACTTCCTGACCTTCTTTTAGAGTTTTGAAGCCATCTCCCTGAATTTCAGAAAAGTGCACAAAACAATCTTCCCCATCACTTGACTCGATAAACCCATAACCTTTACTATCATTAAACCATTTTACTTTTCCTTCAGCCATACCCAATAACCTCCAACAATAAATAAATTGGAAAGGCATTC
>JABJCF010000187.1 GCA_018665625.1 Nitrospina sp.
CTTTATCAAAAATATCTTGATCCCAAGCTGGTGGGACGAAGTCGAAGAATGGATTATTTTGAAACTGGAAATAGTATGCAATCCGAACGATCAAAGATATTACAATGATAATTATTGGAAAGAATCGCGACGGAATCGACATTGCTTAGAAAGCGTAAAGATACGCTTAGGAAAAGAGAGAGAATCTTATTGTGGTTTGGAAGTAAAGCTAGAATTGGAAAAAGCGTTCTTATATTTTTCGCCAATGGACTTCCAGTCGTAATCTTGAATGATTTCAAATGATTTTTTGCCCATTGTTTGCAAGCTGTTTTCATAATAAATGGTTTTAAATGCTTCAGTTAGAGCTGTTACATCTTTAGGTTGTACTATGATTCCATTTAAATTGTCGCTAACCATATCAGAAATACCTCCAACATCGCTTGCGATAATGGGTTTACCTGCGGCCATGGCTTCCATAACAACTACAGGAGCTCCTTCAGTTTCACCAAGACTGTCGATAATTGAGGGGACCACTAGAAGATCCGAGTTTTTTAAATAATTTCGAACTTCCGTTTTTGATTTCATTCCGACAAAGTTAATTTTATCGGCAACATTAAGTTGATTAGCTTCTTCTTCGCATTGAGACCTCATAAAACCGTCTCCAACGATTATTAGTCGGGCGTTCGATTCGGTTTTGGACCAATCGGTGAATGCTCGAATTAAATAGGGTAGTCCTTTTTTTTCGGTAATTTTTCCGACAAATAGCGCATTTTTTTTTGTGACATCAATACCTAACTCTTCTGGAGCAACATTTTCGGATGAATCAAAAAATTGAATCGACACTCCCATAGGTAATATCTCAGATCGAATTTTCTTATTTGGGGCTAGAGATTCTAATATTTCCTGATTTTTTCTACTAACAGGCAAAAATATATCAGTGTTATCGACAATAAATCGTGTCAGAAGTTTCCCAAAAGGGATTCTAGCTAATAAAAAGACGTCGGCCGCGTGGATTGTAATGGCATGAAAATAGCCATACCTCTTTTTGAAAAATGCCGAAATTAAACCCTGCGGAACTAGCCAATGTGAGTTGACAATTGATGCTTTGGTCTTTCTTAAGGTTCGTACAAAAGCGATCATCCCCGACAATATTAAAAACGGAATTTGTATTTTAGCCAATAAACTTTGGCGTATATTGGCTAACATTCCTTTGCCGTTTGCTAATATTTGTTTAGATTTAGGCCAAAAAAAAGGAAACCGAAAGACGGTAATAGACTCCATTGTTTCGTGAGTCGCTGCATCAGGGTGATGGGGAGCTAGCACATTAGTTGAGTAAAACTTGCTCATTTCCTGGGCTAGACAATATACAAAATCAGCTGGTGTCTTATCCCCGAGCCATCTAGGAAAGGTTGAGGTAAAAATCAAAAGGTTTTTTTTGATATCTTTATCGTTATTTGGCATTTAATTTTGAATTTTGGGGAAGATATGAAAAGAAAGAGGAGGTGATATTATTAGTCAATCTTCCTTTTTAAATTCGATTTTTTTTATTCTGAGTTGGATGTCTTCTAATATTTGGCGATTAATAGATATCAATTCAGCCGCAATTCCCATCATAAGTATTTGAAATCCCACAATCAGTAAAATTGCAGAAAGTATTAATGATTGTATGTGTCCAGCGGTTTGTCCCATAAAAAAGTAAAATAAATACCTACACCCGATTAAAAATCCGCCAGCAAGAGAAATACCGCCCACAATCGTAAAAACTCGTAATGGTTTGTACATAGAATAAATCTTTATAATAGTGATCACGGATCTCATTAAATAGGTCCGTATATTGGGAAATAAACGAGATTCTCGTAGTTTTGGGTTTGTTTTTACGGGAGCATGCGTAATAGATAAGTTTTTTCTGCCCGCGCTGATAATGGTCTCTAAAGTATAGGTAAAGTCTGAAACAACATTTATTTGCATCGCAGCTTCTCTAGAATATGCGCGAAACCCACTAGTAACGTCTGGGACATTTGTGCCTGATACTCGCCGGACAACCCAACTTCCAAACTTTTGAAGAAAAATTTTCGTAGGAGAAAAATGCTTTATAGTTTCTACTTGTCGGTCGCCTATTACTATGTCAGCCCGTTTTTCCAGAATAGGTTTAATTAGATTGGGAATATCCGCTCCATTGTATTGATTATCGGCATCGGTGTTTACAATAATATC
>JABJCF010000188.1 GCA_018665625.1 Nitrospina sp.
AAACAATCCAATAGGCGTGAAAGATTTATTCACTTGTCCTCCTTAATACACTTAAATATTATATAAATTTCTTTATTTCAGCATTAAATACTGAATAACAAGTTTTTATTACCGTATAAGCTAGTATTTCATTTAATTAATTTTTTTTGATCAAAATTACCATTCTCAACATTCTTTCATCATTATCCTTTAAATGATAAAATTCGTCCATAGGCAGTTCTATAGCGTCATATATTACAAAGGACATAAGGTTCCATTTTGGAAATGCACGTAATGTTAATACCACCAATTTTGGTATTATCAAACCGAGGAAGATGATCTATTAAATCAATAAATTTTTTCATATGAACCATTTTTTCAATGTATTGCTAGAAATCCTTTAAACAATACAACTATCCATCAGTATTTATTTTAAGCTTTGTTATATTATATGAAATATAATTAACATCTCCATACTTCTTAATTTTGCTTAAATTGAGATGTTAACAGTAGGTTAGATAGGTTAGATTTTACAGTTTTCAGGGTTTTTACTTTAGGGAGCATAGATGCTTAATTTTCGAGATATGACCATAGGAAAAAAAGTGGGTTTGGGTTTTGGGGTCATAACCCTAATTTTAATGGGAGTAGTATTGTTGACCATTAATCAAGTAAGGACCCTAGAAATAATAACTAAGCGAGTTGTTGAACTACGAACTCCCACAGCTCATGCTAGTCTTATGATGTTAAATGGTATCAACCATTCACTGGCTTCTCTGCGTGGATGGATTATTCTTGGAGACTCTAAATTCCAGAAGGAACGATCCATTGCTTGGGAAGAGCAAATCAATCCATCCCTAAAGCTAATGCATCAACTTTCTCCTAACTGGACAGAAGCAGAAAATAAAATCCGGTTAAAAACTATTGAAGAGGAAATCAATAACTTCAAATTGGCTCAGCAGAAGATTGAGGATATAGCACGAACTGCTGAAAATTCTCCTGCGCAAAAAATTCTATTCGAACAAGCGGAGCCTTTAGAAAAATCCATTGTGGTTTCCGTATCTAAAATGATCAAGCAGGAAATAAATAACACTATAACTTCCCAACATGAAAATCTAGTAGAAATTCTCGCCAATATAGAAACGACGACCAGCCTAGCCTTGGAAAGAGCGGATGAGTTTTTGTTATCAGGTAAAAAGGAGTTCAAAAAGGAATCCTTGGAGAACTGGGAAAAGAATAAACAACATATGCATGCATTAAAAAATAATGAAAATAAATTAAGCAAAAATCAGATAAAAAGTTTTAAGTCTCTGCAAGATCAACTGAATTTGTTCGGTCCTTTACTGGAAGAGATTATTCGTATTCGATCAGGAGAAGATTGGAACCTTGCAAATCACTTGGTTAAAACAGATGCCTCTCCCATAGCCTTTCGAATTAAGAAACTCTTGAACGATATGACTTCAATCCAGGAGGAATTGTTAAAAAGTGATGTTGAGTCGATTTCCAAAAAAACTCACTTTTTGATAGTTCTTCTGGTGGCGTTATTTTTATCGGCGGCGTTGATAAGCGGCGTTTTAGGAGCTAACATCACTCGTTCAATTACCGAGCCGATCATAGATATTTGCAAACTTGCAGATGTACTCGCTCACGAAAATCACAAGAGCAAACGACTACCCGTTCTTTACGAAAATGAATTGGGTACCCTAAGCCAAAGCTTCAATAAACTGTTAGAAAGATTGCAGGAAGACAAAACACAAAAGAAAGACTGACTTGCTTAAAGAATAGTTTCCGAGGTATTAATAAAATCACTCATCAATGGATGTCATTCTTGCCCGCACTGACAGCTCAAGATCGTTTTCTTTATATTTCTCTACCCATTCTTCAACCTGAGACATAATCCTACGGTCTACAAATTTTGTTTCTGTAATATCCAGAGTGACCCGCTTCCCTTCTTTTAAATAAAACTCGAGATGCTTTCGTAGAGGAAGCCAAGAGCTGAAAATAATGGATCCCCGCAAAAAAACTGTGATGGACTGGTCTCTTTCAGGAATGATTTTGGCATTCAATCTAAAGATGGAGCCATTCCGAATCAAATGGATGACAATCCTGACTCCAATTCCAATTGCCAATCCCTTCAACAGATCCGTGGCAAGTACACCAAATATGGTAAATATAAAAATTAAAAACTGATCTTTTCCCTCACGGTATACAGACAGAAACTCACGCGGAGAGGCCAGACGAAATCCCGTGATTACTAACAATGCCGCCAAAGCAGCTAGAGGAATTTGA
>JABJCF010000020.1 GCA_018665625.1 Nitrospina sp.
CCAGTGACAACCATCTAATCCTCCTAAAAAAATCATAGGGGTTCCCTCGGACGGACAAAAATGGGGGAAACACCCTGGAATAAAATTGGTCTAAACTCAAAGGTTATGTAACTCTGATTTCGATGTCAAGGGAAATTGGGCAATTTCAAGCTTTCCCGCGACATTGTTCTACTTTTTTGAAACTTTCACGCCATTTTATTATCTAAAAGCGAAGGTCACTATAAGGCAATATCCAGAATCTATCGCATCCCTTTTAAACCTTATAACAACAATTATATATCAGGAGCCCTGTTACATGAAAATTTTCAGTACAAAGCATATTTTTATATCAGCATTAATTTATCTTTTTTCCTGCACAGCGGCATTTGCCAATAATTCCGTATCCATCACCGAACCTGCTGATGGAGCCAAAATTTCGGGGCCCGTTAAGGTTTGCCTCACTACTACAGGAGTTATGGTTGAGCCCGCTAAAAAAGGAGTCCATGAAGGCAAAGGACATCATCATATTCTAGTGGATGTGGATCTGCCTGGAAATTTGAGCAATCCCATTGGCAAAGACGCAAACCACGTTCATATGGGCGATGGATCCAAATGCAAAACATTGAATCTCGCTGCAGGCAAACACACCTTGCGGGCTTTATTTGCTAAGGGAAATCATGTTCCCTACGACCCTGCCATAACAACAAAAGTCTCTATCGAAGTTCTTGCAAACGTAACAATCACCAGTCCCCCAAAAGGGGCTATGGTCACAGGTCCGGTTAAAGTTTGCCTCGAAACATCTGGAGTAGAAGTACAACCGGCGAAAATGGGAGTGAATCAAGGGAAAGGGCATCATCACCTTCTCGTCGATGTTGACCTGCCAAGAGATTTGAGCCAACCCATTGGAAAAGATGCCAACCACATTCATATGGGCGATGGATCAACCTGTAAGGAAATCAAATTACCCTCAGGAAAGCATACCGTCCGTGCTCTTTTTGCAAAAGGAAATCATGTTCCCTATGACCCAGCCTTAACCACAGAAGTAACGTTTAACGTAAAATAGGTTGCACTCTCACTCACGGCCTGGCGATGCTGGGCCGTGTGTTTTCTCTACCTGCAAATGCTTCAGTTTCCCCCCAACCGGTTAGCCTCTGTCTGCCAAAATCTGTTATAATTTAATTAATCCAAGCACTTTTACATTTTACATATGTGTTCTTAAATTTAGCGGATTCCTAAAATCTCCTTAACTATTGTTCTCAATAATGAAATTTACTCATCAAAAATGTTTTATTTTTTTCAGCACCCTCTTACTTTCCCTGTGTTTACTAAGTTCAGCAAGTGCCCATGAGGTAAACAAAAATGCAGTCGCCCTATTAATTGCAAAAGACAAAGCAGGTAAAACGGTAGGAACGGGGTCGGGCTTTATAGTCCAGCCTGAAGGTACTTTGGTAACAAATTACCATGTGCTCGTAGATGCTCACTCGGTCAAAGCCTACTTCCCAAATGGCATTCAGGCAGATGTAAAAGGAATTCATAAAATTGATCGCACAAAGGATTTTGCGATTTTAAAACTGGACAACGGGTTTTACTCAACTTTGGAATTAGGCGATTCTTCCAGCCTCAAGTCATACGATTACGCCAGTGCCCTGGGATATTTATCTGAAAACGTAAAGGAAAATAACGGGACGGTAGAAGGCGTGATAGCCCAAACTTACGGCTTTGTTCTTGGCATGCATCCCCAAGCTTTTCCAAATATTCCTTTCATCTATACCACCACGGCATTCGGTCCGGGTTTCAGCGGCGGGCCCCTGGTTGATAAATCTAACAAAGTTGTAGGGATTGCCACAATTGAAGGTCGATCCATAAACCTTGCAATTCCAATCCAAAATATAAAACCTTTTTTAAAGAAAACAGGAACATTCAGCTTCCAAGAACTTTTGCAACAAGACAAAAACTCAAAAGAGGCCATGTATTATCGTGGGAACTTTTATCTATATGGATTGGGAGACCCTAATAAAGCCATGGATGAGTTTGAAAAAATCCTTGAGCAAGACCCAGGCTTCACTCTGGCTCACTACGACCTTGCGGTTGCCTACCGTGACCTTGGGATGGAAGATGAAGCCATTGAGCAATATGAGAAAACTATCCAGCTGCAACCCAATTTCCCAGAAGCTCTATCCAATCTGGGAGGATATTATTTTCGCTCCGGGAAAATTGAAGAGGCAAAAAACCTGTTTAAAAAAGCGATTGCGGTGTATCCCAATTTCATACAGGCCCTATCAAATTTAGGGGCGGTATTAAATAAATTGGGGCGACCTGAAGAAGCCATCCCTCATTTAAAGAAAACCTTGACCCTTAATCCCGAGTTTGCCATCGCCAGCTTTAACCTTGGAAACTCTCAGTTTGCTCTGAAACGTTTTGATGAAGCGCAGAAATCTTATGAGCGCTCTGCAAAAATGGGTCTCGATTTTCTTTCCATGCACTGGAAACTCTACGAAATTCACCTGGGAAAGAAAGCCTATAAAGAAGCTAAAGAAGAGCTGCAAACAATTTTGGAAATGGACCCTCTCAGCGAAGAAGCTAAACAAAAGCTATCCGAACTTCCAACGATGCATTAATTTCCTACCTAAAAACTTTTAATCGCTTCAGTCACTACCGAAAAAACAGAAATCATACTTTCAGGAGAGCATTTATCCAGCGTATCCTCGAGAGTATGCCAATAAGGATAGTCGAAATCGATCAAAACTGTCGCGGGAATCCCCATTTTGTAAAAAGGATAATGGTCATCAAAAATTGTGTACTTTGATTTCGATTTGAAAGATGTGATTTTTTTCTTTTCAGCAATGGAATAAATCTTATCAAGAAAACGGCCACTGCTTTTCAAAGAATAAGTCTCTTTAAAAATTTGCAGATCTTTATCTCCGATCATATCTATGACCAATACCCAATGAGGCCAGGATTTCCGGTCTTGCTTGAAAAGGCTTTGGGCATAATGGGTCGATCCCAGTAAATTGAGACCTGATCCGCTAGCCCCATAATCCTCGCCATCAAAAAATACCAGATGAATGGGCCTGGGAGGCGGGTGTTGAAAAAGATAATGCGCCAGCCCCAATAAGAGAGCTGTAGAAGAACCACCATCATTGGCACCTATTATGGGCTGGATTTGTTTTTCAGGGTCTGTTTCCTGATCTGCAAAAGGACGTGTGTCAAAATGGGAACCTATTAAAATGGGCGCCCCCCCTTTCGTCCCGGCAAATTGCAATTCCAAATTGACCATGCGAATCTTTTTCTGTTCTGATATTTGAACTTGGAAGGGGTGCTCTACAACCTGGTCGGCATATTTTTTTCCCACACGACGGATGAGTTCGATGGTTTCTCGATAGCCTTCGCTACCTGGATTACGGGGGCCGAAAGCACAAAGCGTTTCCAAATAATTCCAGATAATTTTCGAATATTTTTCACTATCCACCGTACCAGAAATTGCCGTTTTTAATGGAATCAGGCAGGCGATAAGAATAAAAACCGATATTACTTTTGTGACAGTCTTCCTCATATATACTTTCTAATTTTCATGGTTTTAGCGGAACTCTCCCCGCCCTGTCCTTTAACAGGACAACTATTCTTGTAACTTAATAAAATGCTGATGGCATCCGTTTGTTTTACAAGCCTCGACCTATTTTACCCCTGCTACCCGTGCCGGGCACGAAAGCTAAGCAAAAATATTACGGGGGCAAAAAGACAAATGAGGGTATATCACACCTGCGGCGGTTCGCCGCTAACCAGCCATTGAACATAATCAGCCAATATCTTTGCATGATCGAATACTAAAGGCTCTGGAAAAGCATTCAATGGATAAATTACAGCCTGTTTTGCATCGGTATCTGCCTTGGGAACACCCTCGGCCCTGGCAATAAAAACTGTGGAAATATTGTGCTGGCGGACGTCTCTGAGTGGATCAGAATAAGTATGAAATTGCTGTAATAACTCTACTTTTAGTCCTGTTTCTTCAAGTGCCTCCCTCCGAGCTGCATCCTCAAGAGATTCGCCATAGTCCACAAATCCTCCAGGAATCGCCCAGCCAAAAGGTGGATTTGCCCTCTCAATAAGCACAATTCCTTCCCCATTTTCTATGATGATATCTACCGTTGGAACTGGATTCTTGAAGGACATAGTTTTTATCGGATTTGGGATGTATTCTAAGGAATTGTTAAATATAATTTTATTGACAATATCTAGCTGATTAAGCTGTTCCTGAAAAAGCTTCAATATCCCCTAGCCAACTTGACACTTTGGAGATAAACCGGTATTTTAAAGGAGTTACAGCTATAAAAAAATATAATTTATTTTATATTTCGGCTAAAGTATCAGAGCTCAATACCGATAAATTCTTTGAAGACCTAGTTCACTCTTGGAGGAGCTAAAGAACGGGTTTTTAGAATCCATATTATTTACCAAAGAGAAAAGGCTGCAAAATGGAAATCCCAGGCAACGATTTTCGAATCAAAAACAAAATCATTCAGGACAAAGTCAAGGTTGGCGACAAAGCGCCCGTAGCAAAAAGCGAGGGTGGAACACCTGGCGCCGGCGGCGAACAGATCAAAATTTCTTCACGCGCTAGAGATGTTCAATTAGCGAATGAAGTCATCAACACAACCCCTAACGTCCGCGCAAGCGAAGTGGCACGAGTCAAAGCGGCAATTGAAAAAGGGTATAATGTTGATAGCCGAGATATTGCAGAAGGCATTCTAAGAAACCTACTGCAAGAATCTTAGTAGTACCTGATCTGAACAAACCTTTATCTGATTCCTTTTAGTCCTAAATTGGACCCGTCCGGGTTCAATTCGGCGGCGGTTGATCGCCCTCTCTCTGCAATAAAACCCCTTACAAAAATTAGGATACGATTTTCCTTTTGGGTAGAACTATTTATGCTGTTGAGAAGCAATGGGCGTGGGAAGCGTTTTTAGGAAACCTTCGAGTTGCTCAATCAATGCGTTGACCTCCAGGCCATGCATGAGGGCACCTTTTTCTAAAGTGTCGAAATTAACGGCAAAACAACTGCTACATGCCATATCCCGTTCATTAAAAAACCTTTTGGCCTCCGGGTAGGCACTGAGAATTTCATTTATTGTGGAGTTTTTGTTTATTATCATAGCTTTATCGATCAATTAGTCTTGCTCCCAATACTAGGTTATGCTAGCATCTACGTTTCTTTAAGACAATATTTTAAGACAATATTTTTCGGAGTGCTTTAGATGTCCCAGCAATGTGTAGTTTGTGATAAAAAACCCCAATCTGGTAATAATGTCAGTCATGCGAACAACAAAACTCGCAGGGTCTGGAAACCCAACCTGAAAAAGCTACGTGTAGTAATGAAGGGATCTATTAAAACCGTGAAGGTCTGCACCCGATGCCTTAAAGCAGGAAAAGTAA
The DNA here is from genome assembly GCA_018665625.1 of Nitrospina sp. The sequence continues at coordinate 5,410 of JABJCF010000020.1, forward strand.
CAAAAGCAATCTAGTTTACAGTCAGTTTGCTCTCGCCTTTTGATTTCAGGTTTCCCCCCATTGCTTCCAATCTATTTTTCACGGGCGAATTTTTGTTAAACTCTTTCATTCGCTCCAAATAAATTACGCCTTCGACCTGCCTGATTTTGTCCAGAGTCTGATTCAGGTGTTCCACATCATGGATTTCGATTGAGAGATCAAAATAGGCTCTTTTGTGTGCGCCCTGTTGAATATTTGCACGCGTTAGGTTAATCCCTCCTTCGGCAAACGCCTGACCAATACTTGCAAACAACCCTGGGTTATCCTCAGCAACAATTGCAATATGAGCTTGGTAAATAGTTTTGCTTCCCGTATCCCATTCCACACCCAACAGTCTTTCTGAATCATCAATCACTCGACTCACACTGGGGCAATCAATATGATGAACCGTTACACCTCGGCCACGTGTCATGTACCCCACAATGGGTTCTCCCGGTAACGGGTGACAACATTTACCAATGCGAATCATAATATTTTCATTTAAGCACTGCACTTTAATGGCATTTTCTGGTTTATTTTCCTTGAGCTTGATCAGCGTCTCTTCTTTTGGTTTAATTCCTCCCAGCTTTTCTTTTGGCAATAACTTTTCAAGAACATGATGGGTTGATAACTTTCCAATCCCAAGCCCAGCAAACAAACTTTCAGATGATTTGAAGCCACAGGCGTGCGCAGCCTCTTCTAATCCTTCACTACTCAATACCTGAAAAGGATCAAAACCGTATTCGCGAATTTCCTTTTCCAACAACTCTTTGCCAATTTCGAGGCTGTGAGCCCTC
>JABJCF010000189.1 GCA_018665625.1 Nitrospina sp.
ACTAACGCCGAACTCCAACGACTCTCCAGCAAATATTTAAAACTTGACTGAAATCAAAATAAATTTAAAACCAATGGTTGGTTTTGAGATGGGTAACTTTTACGTAACTTTATTGCCCTTATAAATCAATAGACTATAAGCAAAAACTCCTCCTTGAAAAATGAGTAAAAAGAAAGCGATGGTTTCGGGCCTGCATTAAATTATCAAAGTTCTTTGGTATGATCCATGCGGATAAGGATCCTGTGTGAGTTTCCATTTTCAAGTTCGAACAAAGCCTGGTTAATTTTTTCCAGTGGATAAACCTGTGAAACCATCCTTTCCAAGGGAAACTTTCCATTTTTATAATATTTAATATACATGGGAATATCCTTGTCGGGCTGGCATTCCCCTCCCCAAGATCCTTCGATCTTTCTTCCTCGAATTAGATCAAACGGATCAAGCTGAATTCGCTCTTCGTAGCTCGGATGGCCTGCAATGACACAAAGACCTCCTCCATATTTGATTGATTTAAAAGCAGATTCTATCGTTTCCGCTCTTCCTGCTGCTTCAATAGAGTAATCCACCCCTTGGCCGGCGGTTATCTGATGAATTCTTTTAATTGGATCTTCTATATTACTATTAATGAGATCTGTGGCACCAAATTCTCTAGCCATATCCAGTTTTTCCTCCTTGATATCTATGGCGACGATCTTAGAACACTCATGTGCCTTTGCCCCCAAAACGGCACTCAAACCAATTCCTCCCACCCCGAATATTGCAATCGAAGAGCCCTTGCTTGGACTTAAGGTGTTGAACACGATTCCGGCTCCCGTTGGGATAGCGCAACCAAGAAGAGCGGCAATATCCATTGGAATATCTTCTTCTAAAGTTACACAACGGTTTTCAGATACGACCGTATAATTGCTGAATGTCGTTACCCCTCCTGAATTTAAAGTGGTGTTTCCAAGTTTGTATTTCGCTCCTTCGCAGTCAACCCCTTCGCCTTTTATCCAAGTCAAAACCACCCTATTTCCCGGTTTTACTTTTTTAACATCCGTCCCTGCCTTAACCACCCATCCGGAGGCTTCGTGCCCAAGCAAGTGAGGAAGGTATGAATCCTTTCCTCGTTTGCCTCCAACTTCCATTAACTGACTGCGGCAAATCCCACTATAAGCCACCCTTACGAGAACCTGCCCAGATTTTAAATCCGGAATTTCTATCCCGCCTTCGACAATTAAAGGCTTACCAGTTTCATATAAAACAGCAGCTTTCATTATTATCCTTTGGAAGAAAAAAAATATAATTACTGGAATGCGCCCTTAAACAAATGTTGCTCCATATCTCCAAATATTTTACGAGTCTCCTTGCCCTAGGGAAAACGTATTTATTCAGCCACCAAGTTCACCAAAAGCTCCCGGATTCGCCTAATTAAAGAACAATAAATTCATCCCTTTAACTTCCAAGTACCATCATCATGGCAAAAATCATCAAAAAGAGACCTACTAAAAAACCTCTAGTTTTCTAAACACGATTTTTTCATAATGACCTTTTATTAAGAAATCTAAAGACACGTTAAACACATTACGTCCTCAAAAAATTAAACACCTTAACACTAAGGGATAAACCAGTAATAGTCCCCTGTATACCCTGCTTCTTGAAAAAAATCATTCCACTCATCCGTATGCATATATGTCAATGCCGTAAGATTCCACATATCCATCCTCTTCTTTTCATCATCATTGAAATAGGCATCTACGGTAATAAACTTTCCATTAGAACTAACCCGCTCAATTTCCTGTAACGCCTTTTTGCAATCTTCTCTTTCAAGGTTATGCACAGTTGTAATAGAAATCACCAGATCAAATGAATCATCATCGAAAGGTAATTCTCGGGCATCACCTAACTTAACAAATGGTTTAACTTCGTCCTTAGCGTTAGCAATAGCATACTCAGAGACATCAATACCTGCTACAGTTATTCCTTTAATAAGGCGCATAAAATCATACAACATAAACCCTTTACCGCAACCAACATCTAGAACTTTACTTTCGTTTTTTAAATTATAAAAATTTTTGAATGTAGGAATAACTCCCTCCCAGAATCTATCATGATAAGAGTAACCACCATATCCATATCGACGATCTCCATCAAAAAAATCTCGCCCAAACTGCCGAGCAATGTTGCGTTCCTCGTTAGTCTTTTCTGCTGCTCTTCGTTCAATATTTCGTTTAGCTTTTGGATAATTTGCCATTAAATCAATTTCTTTTCCCATCAATCTTTTTATCTCCATTAATTTTAGATAAAACTAAGCTTGACAACCGCCAGCATTTCAGATTTTACCAATACTCACACTCGTTTAAAACTTCATTGAACCGATCTTATTAATACAAAGATTGCTCCCGCCGTCCTGTTATGTTACAAGATTCGGCACGTAAAGCCGCCATGGAAAACTCGAAAAGACATCCACA
>JABJCF010000021.1 GCA_018665625.1 Nitrospina sp.
TGTAGAAGAGTGAAGGGAACTATAGTAAAAAGCTAAACAACCATTTTCAGCTTTACGGAAACAGACCTATTGGCCCCACGCCTAGTGGCTAGTAGCTGGATTCATAGCGGTAGGCTTTGACTTTATTTTGATCATCGAACAGGATAACGAGTCCTTTCGATTCGACTTCACCCACGACCTTCCATTTATCGATCTGGTAAGTCCACATGGTGTACCCATTTTCACTTCCTTCTTTGAAAGGCACCCCAAACCAGTCGATGATTTCCAACTGCGTTGTAACATCGTTTTTGATGTTCTTGACTTGTTCACTTTCAAAATCTTTTCCCACTGAAGCGCACCCCAGCCAAAACGGGAACAATAAAACGGTTAATAGGAGATAAAGAGTTCGTTTCATAACGCTCCTCCGTTGGATTAAAGTTTTTGATACTCCGAGAGAATTTTCGCAGCATCGGTGTGAGAGCTAAGCGGAAGTCGTCCACCCATATGAGACACAACCTGTGCCGCACAATAAGAACCAATGACCGCCGATTCTTCTAGAGAATGATTATTCAATACACCATAAAGAGCACCCGCAGCAAAAAGGTCGCCGGCTCCTGTTGTGTCAACCGCTTTGACGGGGAAGGTTTTCACCTCCACAGGTTCCTGACCGCTTTTCCCCACAAGGGAGCCCTTAGAACCCAAGGTTAAAAACACGGTATCAACCGTCGCTTGAAGTTTTTTGAATGCTGACAAGGAATCTGATTCTCCGGTCATTGCTTGAGCTTCCACTTCATTGCAAAAAAGAATATCCACATACGAATCTATAAACTCGATCAAACTTTCCTTAAACGAATTGACAACAAAAGCATCGCTCAAGGTAAAAGAGACGGGTATTCCTTCTTTTTTTGCTATTCGCGCCATCTGTTGTCCGGCTTCCCGTGTTTCATCTCCTGTCCATAAATAGCCCTCGACATAAACACCGCGTGAATTTTTCACAATAGTTTCATCGACATTTTCTGGATGGAGTGAGGAAGAAACGCCCAGATGCGTCAGCATGGTTCTTTCTGTATCCGGAGTGATAAGAATCACACAAGTACCTGTCCCTTCCACATCGGCTCCTGGTCCGCTGAATCCCACTCCGCAGCTTTTCATATCCTCGGTATAATGTTTTCCATGGGCATCGTTGGCAACGCGCCCCAGATAATAAGACTTTGCACCCAGCACACTGGCACCATGCACGGTATTTGCGGCAGAACCGCCCGAAGAAATTTTCTTGGGTTTGGATTGGAGAGATTCCAAAATTTTATTTTGGTCTTCAATTGAAGACAGTGTCATCCCCCCCTTGGTCACTGACGCCTGCTCAATGAAGGCATCGTCTACCTGAACTTCAATATCCACCAACGCATTTCCAATGCCTACTAAATCGTAATTCATAAAATTTAGTTACTCTCAGTTAAGTTTTTAGTCACAAACATTCTATAAACAAGAATGCTGAACAAAGTTAATCCCGCCACAAAAAATGCGCCGCCAGACGCCTGGGCAATCAAGCCTACGGATTCTTTCGCCGCGCCAGTGGACCCCATTCCTGGTGCCAAAAATCCAGAAATCATCCAAAAAAGGCCATATCCCAAAGAACCAAACCCGCTAAGCAAAGATATAGCCAACTGGGCTTTAGCGGGATATGCCAGCCAGGCCACGAGTAATGAAAACGCTATGCTGATTACACCCATCGTCTGCGAATGTAAATGAGCGCGTTTCATATAAACCCAAGATTTTTTTACAACCTTATCTGCTTTGGCCTGGTCTCCTTCATATTTTGCTGCCATGGCCTCCTGTGCGCTACTATTCAAAGTCTTCTTAATGCTTTCTTCACAGCAGCCAAAAGACAATCCCATCAATCCACCATATAGAATGGCAATAACAGCTAACAGCACACCGTATTTGATATGAGTAAAATTAATCATGGAGGGATTCCTTTATTTATCAAGGGAAGTTGGAATAAAACCTAGATTCCCTAATCCAGAGCCAATTGTCAATTGTAAAATTTATTTTAACAGAGTAGAATTTCCATCAATGACAAAAAATATTTCTAACACGCTGCTGATTTTTATTCTCCTCGCTGTTTTTTTCGTTTCCCTTCCGCCCCTTTCTTTTGCTGGGGTTGATGAAGAGGGCGTTAATTCGTTTCGACGATCGGTAACCAAATTACTTTCCAACTCTTGCCTTCGAAAAAATAAATACGGTGTGAAAATTTATTCACTGGACCGCGGAGAAACATTGTATGAAATCCGCAGCAACCGGTTATTTATCCCAGCTTCCAATGCAAAAATCCTCACTACTGCTGTAGCATTAAAATACCTTGGCTCCAATTATCGATACACGACCCGAATTTATACCGATGGCGTTCTGGAAAACCAGATCCTTAAGGGCAACCTTTACATTAAAGGATCGGGCGACCCCAAGCTGGTTACAGAACAATTGTGGTTATTGGTAAATGAGTTGAGGAATCTCCCAATAAAGAAAATCACAGGGAATATAATTGCAGACAGCTCTTTTTTCGACGAGCGAATGCGGGTGAAAACCTGGATTAAAAATCCAGGGGCACAGGCATATGAAGCACCTCTGGGTGCTCTATCCTTTAACTTTAATACGATAAAAGTTTATGTGAGTCCTGGAAAAAAAACAGGAGACCGCCCAGAAATTGTAATCGAACCTGAAAACGATTACATCAAACTGGAAAATAAGGCACGAACACTGAAACCAGGAAGACGCAATCGATTGATTGTAAACCGGGTCGACAAGGAAGGCCATGACCTGATTACGGTTTCAGGAGGAATCAACCTGGGGCAACCTCGCGCCCAATATTTTTTAAATATTACGAATCCAACTCAATACGCGCTGAATGTTTTTAAATCGTACCTTGGACTTTCCGAAATAAAGTTTGACGGGCAATTGCAGGAAGGCACCTTACCAGAAAATGCAGTGGAGCTTCATGCTCACGAAGGTGAACCCCTGGCACTGGCTCTACGCGGCTTGAACAAGTTCAGCAATAATTTCGTTGCCGAACAAATACTAAAAACTATTGGAGCCGAGCATCTGGGTCAACCAGGATCAACCCAAAAAGGATTGAGCGTCTTTGAAGAATATATGAAACAACTGGGGTATGAACCCAACCAGTACAAAATATTCGACGGGTCAGGCTTATCTCGCCAAAATCGCCTGTCACCGACAATCATAGTAGACATTTTGCGAAACGTAAAAGATGACCTAAATGTTTATCCTGAGTTTGTGTCTGCCTTGGGGGTAATGGGTGTCGATGGGAACGTTAAAAACAGAATGAAAAAAGTTGAAAGCTCAGGCAAAGCAAGGGTGAAGACAGGAACATTAAATTTTGTCAGTACATTATCAGGTTTTTTTGAGTCTAAAGAGGGAGAGTTGTTCGCATTTTCAATTTTGATGAACGACTTGAAATGCTCAAATAGGAGAGTGAAAAAAATTCAGGATCAGATTATACAAAAAGGATTAAATTTCCGAAGAGTACCCACAGGAAGCGTATTGACAGACGACAGAACAAAACGCCTGCAAACCGAGGCTACCTCACCATGACACTCGACAACGCTTCGGTTGTAGTAAATGTTTAACCAAGGTTAGCCAAATATTTTTCTATTTTCTTTTCGATCTTCTTCGATAATTTTCTTCCAATCTCTTTTCACATTGGGTGCTTCCAGAAAATCTTCATAGATCGACTTGGCAAGTTCCATTTTATCGATGCCCTCTGGAGCAACTTGTATATCCAATTGTGCCAGGGCCATATCGAAATCCTTATCAAGCAAGGATGCTGAGTCCATATTGCATTCTTTCAAGGCCTGCTTAACAACTCCCTGATCTTGCCCAAAACGCCTTGCGACCTCATTAATATTTGAGGGTTTGTATTCCTTATTCGGGCCAATACCTAAATGATAAGCACAAAACAAACTGAACGCATCCAGACTTCCTGTTATTTTCTTCTCTGCCCCAACTGAGGGTGCACTATTCGATTCGGCCGAAGTATTTACATTGGCTGCGTTTCGACCTGTTCCTTGTTTTGACCTGTCGTAATTATTCTTTGTTCTTGGCCCACCATTATTCGCATTGTCTCTTTGTGGGCGAGAAGGATTTCTTCTTTTCTGCCCCTGTGGTTTATTGCGATTATTACCACCGCTTCCCGACTGGTTTTTACTTACCATCGAAATATGCGATGTCAAAGCCTGTGAAGAAGCGGGACTGGAAGAAACCCAGGGATGAAGTGCCTTTTTCTTGCCTCCCGAATTATTTGGACTCGAATTTCTGGTTGAACTCGAATTTCTGGATTGAGAATTTCCATTACCGGAACTAGAGTTTTGATTTGGTTTTCTGGAGGAAGAATTTTCCTGACGGTTATTGGAGTTCCGCCGTTGGTTATTGCCTCCGCTTTTTTGGAACTGGCCTGTTTTTCTCAAAACGCTTTTCCTTTATAAAAGGTTGGGGGTAATTTCGAGGTAATCTGCATTATAAAAAGCTTCCTTAAGTTTTAGTGAGAAGATTTATTAATTTTCAAGGGTCAAACTTTCAAGTTCATCTACCAGAGAAGAAAATTTTGAGAGAGCGGTGCGTACAGGTTCTGGTGAAGTCATATCAACTCCAGCACCTTTTAGCAAGTCAATGGGATATTTGGATCCGCCAGATTTAAGGAAATTGAGATAATCATCCAATTCCTTATCTCCTCCGGAAAGCACGCGATCTGCCAATGCGTATGCTGCTGAAATTCCCGTTGCGTATTTATACACATAAAAACTGAAATAGAAGTGAGGAATTCTAAAGCACTCCAGTGAAAGGCAGTCGTCTAGAACCAGACCTGGGCCAAAATAAAGGTCCAGTAAACCTTTATATATTTCCTGAAAAGTTTCTATTGTTAAAGGCTGGTTATTCTCTGCTGCTTCATAAACTTTGTGCTCGAATTCTGCAAACATCGTTTGCCTATATAGCGTACCACGAAAATTATCAATTTCACGACAAAGTAAATAAACTCGCATTTCCCGATCAATATCCTGCGACAGAAAATACTTTGTCAGTAATGACTCATTAAAAGTGGACGCCACTTCTGCAACAAAAATAGTATAGTCAGAATATAAATAGGGTTGGTTTTTCCTTGAATATAGCGAGTGCATGGAATGCCCAGCTTCATGCGCCAGAGTATACACACTGTTAATATTATCTTCGGTATAATTCATTAGAATAAAAGGATTGGAATCGTAGCAACCCGAGGAATAAGCACCGCTTCTTTTCCCCTTATTCTCGTATCGATCCGTCCATCTATCCTGCAACAGCCCCTTACCAACTAATTCATTGTATTCAGCACCTAGAGGTTGCAATGCAATTTTTATTTTCTCCACTGCCTCTTCGTACGGCATATGCCATTTAATATTTTTAACCAATGGCACACTGCAATCATAGGCATGTAATTCATCCAACCCCAATAATTTTTTTCTTATCTCAAAATATTTATATAGAGGTTTTAAATTTTGATGAACAGACTCAATAAGATTGTCGTACACCTCTTCTGAAATATTTTCAGAAAACAGAGCTTTGGCTCGGTAGCCCGAATAATTTCTAGACCGCGAATAAAACAAATCTTTTTTCACGCTTGAAGAAAGAAGCGTGGAATAAGTAAAACGATGTGACTCGTAAGCTTTGTAATAAGTATGAAATGCGTCTTTCCTCATACGGCGATCGTAGTTCTGCATCAAGCTCTGGAAATTCCCATGGGTTAAAGTGAGCGGCTCTCCACTTTCATCCTCAATCTCACCCAACTGAAGGTCGGCATTGTCCAGCATATCAAATCCATCTCGCGCAGCCCTGCTCATTTCTCCCGATGCTGCTAGAAGCTTTTCTTCCTTATCCGTCAGGGTATGCTCACGGTAGCGTAAAATCTGTTCGAGGTGATATTTATAAAATTCGATCTCCTTCTCTTCAAGAAACCGTGCCATTTGATCTTGTGGAATGGCCATGATCTCAGGGCGAATAAAGCTGGATGCACTACCCGCTTCATTGAGCAGCCTCATAGCCTTTTCAAAGTTTCCCTGATAGAAACTATTGGTTTTGTCTTCATCATTTTTCAAATGCGCAAAGGTATAAAGCTTTTCCAACTTTCTGGAAAAGTTCATATCGAACTCAATGCATTCTTTGAGTTTTAAACAAGATTCCCCAAGCGTTCCCTGGAAACTGGCGTATCGAGATAAATCGCCTTCCAGCGCTTCGAAATTCTTATCCCATTCCTCATTAGATGAATAGAGCCCGGACAAATCCCATTGGGAATTTTCAGGAATTTCATCTCGCGTCAGAGTACCTGCTTTAGCATCCATAAAATCGAGAAAAGTGGGAAAAAGGAAATTTCCCCTTGGCGGTTAACATAAACCTTGTTCAATAGTTTTCAAATGAATTTCAAGCTTTGCCTGCTTTTCAGAAAGTGTTGTCTTTCTTTGCTCGTCTTTTTCGATGACTTCAGCAGGTGCTTTCTTTACGAAATTCGGGTTGGAGAGTTTCTTATTTAAAAATATGAGGTCTTTTTCAATTTTTTTCAACTCTTTTTCTACCCGGTTGCGTTCTTCCTGAAAATCCATCATGCCCTCAAGAGGAATAATCAAGTCCATTTCTCCGAGAACCGAAGATGCCGCTACCTTGGGTTTTTCGATATCCGAGCCCGTCTCCAGATGTTCCACACGGGCTAATTCTTTAATATAAGCCCCTTGGGCTTGCAGAATTTTCTGTATTTCTGGGTTCTTAGTCTTAACTAAAACGTTTAATTTCAACCCTGGGTTAAGATTCATCTCACCACGAATATTTCTAATGCCCGTAATGACTTCCATTACCACTGCCATTTCACTTTCTATGGCCTCATCAGCATACGACTCCCGATATTCTGGGAATGAACTTACCATGATGCTTTCTTCATTTTGAGGTAGTTTTTGCCAAATCTCTTCGGTAATAAATGGCATAAAGGGATGCAAAAGCTTGAGGGCTGAATCTAAAACATGAATTAAAACATTTTGCGCTACAGCTCTTCCCTCTCCTGGCTTAAATAATTTTGACTTAGTAAGTTCTATGTACCAATCGCAATACTCGTTCCAAATAAATTTATAGACGGTCAACGCTGCATCGTTAAATCGAAAAGCCTCAAGCGCTTCATTGACATCTTTCGTAGCCCGGTTCAGCCGACTCAAAATCCAACGATCTGCAGTTGAAAAATTGGCATTTTCATCTAACGCGCAAGAGCCCTTATAGTCTTCCAGATTCATAAAAGCAAATCGCGAAGCATTCCAAAGCTTATTACAGAAGTTGCGATAACCTTCAATTCGATCTTCTGCCAGTTTGATGTCCCTGCCTTGAGCCGCAAAAGCTGCAAGAGTAAAGCGTAAAGCATCGGTTCCATACTGTTCCATGATTTGCAGGGGATCAATTACATTGCCCTTGGTCTTGCTCATTTTCTGCCCTTCCGCATCACGGATCAGAGCATGAATATAGACATCGCGGAAAGGAACCTCTCCCATGAACTTCAGGCCCATCATAATCATTCGGGCGACCCAGAAAAAAAGAATATCGAATCCTGTACAGAGTACTGACGTTGGATAAAATCGTTTGAGAGTTTCCGTTTTTTCAGGCCAGCCTAAGGTCGAAAAGGGCCAGAGAGCGGAGCTGAACCAGGTGTCGAGCACATCCGTTTCCTGAACCAGTTCCGTGGAAGAACAAGACGAACAAGATTGAGGAGTTTCCCTAGCCACAGTTATTCCACCACATGCTTTGCAGTTCCAGGCAGGAATCTGATGTCCCCACCATATTTGCCGGGATATACACCAGTCGCGGATATTTTCCATCCATTCGAAATAAGTATTCTCCCAAAACTTGGGAACAATTTTAATTGTGCCGTCACGCACCGCTTTTATAGCTGGCTCGGCAAGAGGTTTGGCTTTCACAAACCATTGCTTCGACAAATAAGGTTCCACCACCGTCCTGCAACGGTAACAATGCCCCACCGAATGATTTAAATCTTCAACTTTAACCAGCACTCTGGAGTCTTTTAAATCGCTGACCAGTTTTTTTCGACATTCAAACCGATCCAACCCTTCATATACAGAACCCGCTAGGGAATTCATTGTTCCATCCGGGTTCATTACATTAATAGTTTCCAGTTTATGCCGTCGCCCTAATTCAAAATCATTAGGATCGTGAGCAGGAGTTACCTTTAAGGCACCCGTACCGAAAGAAGTGTCTACATAGCTATCTTCGATTAAAGGGATCTCACGATTCAAAACAGGCAACACAAGGCTTTTGCCTTTGTACTGTTGATAGCGTTCGTCATCAGGATTAACAGCCACCGCCGTGTCTCCCAACATGGTTTCCGGTCGCGTCGTTGCAATGATTAAAGAACCTTCGCCATCTTTAAAGGGATATTTTAAATGGTATAAATGCCCCTGCGCATCCTGATGTTCCACCTCAAGGTCCGAAAGCGCGGTATGGCAACGCGGACACCAATTGATGATGTAGTCACCCTTATAGATGAGACCTTCTTCATACAGAGTAACGAAAACCTCTCGAACCGCTTTCGACAAACCCTCGTCCATCGTAAAACGGTCTCTTTCCCAATCCAATGAGCATCCGAGTTTTTTCAATTGACCGGTGATGGTCCCGCCAGACTCGTTACGCCATTTCCACACACGCTCGACAAAGGCTTCTCGACCTAACTCCTGCCTGTTCGTTCCCTCTGCATGAAGTTGCTTTTCCACCACATTCTGCGTGGCAATTCCAGCATGGTCTGTGCCTGGCTGCCAAAGCGCATTGCAACCCTGCATTCTTTTCCAACGGGTAAGAATATCCTGAAGAGTATTGTTGAAGGCATGACCGATATGCAACCGGCCGGTGATATTGGGAGGCGGAATGACGATTGAAAAAGGAGGGGCCTCCTGAGTTTCATCCGCGTGGAAAAAATTCTTTTCTTCCCAAAATCGTCCCCAGCGTTCTTCAACTTCACCGGGTTCGTATTGTTTGTCTAATTGAATCATTCAAAAATCACTTGCAGCAGAGAATCTCAAAACCTTTTAAGGTTTGGGAAAGTGGGTTCGGGCAAACCGAATTTATCCAAAAATCAATATATTTGAAATGAGAGAGGGCTTTTTACCAAAGAATTACCGATAAAGAAAGACATTAAATTCTTTTGATTTTCTCTATCTCTTCACGAATGACCGATCTGGCGATTTCAGGAGTGATTTCTCGCACCACTTCCCGAATGGTTTTTACAATAATATCTGACAAACCTGACATTTCCTTTTGCAATGAAGAACCCAGCGATTTTTCGAGAACATGTCGAACTTGCTCACCGGTAACCTGAATAAAGCGGTCATCATTATTCTCAAAATCCTTTTCCTGCAATCGGGAATCCTGATAATGAGTGGAGCCAAATGAAGACGGGCCGGTAATGGCATTCAAATTTTCATTAATTTCATCAGCGGTGTGGGGTCGTCTTTCAGACTCTGAAAAAGCTCCTGGAGCCATCCTTTCCAGAAGATCTTCTGGCTCAGGAACAATCCCCCCTAAAGCTGAGATCCCGGATTCTTTAACTTCAGAGGAAACAATCGATGGTTGTTTAGGATCGCCAGCAACAATTTCTTTAAAAGCAGAATCGAGATCGTCGAGATTTTCCATTTTTCCCGTTTGCACCTCTGCATAAACCTCAAAATCTTCTGAAAAACTTTGTTCCTCTAAAGCAGGTTCTTCCAATTCTGGTGCCACCCGTTCGGGTGAAACCAGTTCTGGTTCTGTAGCACTTTCCTCTAATTCGGTTTGCACCTCTTGAATCATCTCGCCCAAAATATCGTCATCGCTGGAAATCACTGGAGCGGGATCATGGCTGATTTCATTTTCCACTTCCTGAATCAGTTGTCCCAAAACATCGTCATCGCTGGAAATTACCGGAGCGGGGTCATGGCTGATTTCATTTTCCACTTCCTGAATCAGTTGTCCCAAAACATCGTCATCGCTGGCAGCGGAAGGCTCTTCATTAATTTCCGCTTCAACCGGCAGAGGAACATCGTCAATTCCTTCTATGGGATCATCCGTTGTTTCCATAGAGTCGGTGGAAAGTTTTTCAACAGACGCCAAAAGTTCCTCAAGGCTGGGCTCATCGTCTGTGTTGGGTTCATCTGCTGTAAAGCTTTCCGACAAAGAAGGTTCATCTTCGCTTTCCGTCGCGGTGGCACCTTCCAAAACACGTGTCACCATTTGAACAATATCATCGGACTTGAAAGGTTTTGAAATATGATTTTCTGCTTGGCATTTTTTAAAGCGCTCTTCGTCAAAATCTTCAAAATCGCTCGCAAGAAGCAAAACTTTTATTTTGGCAAGCTCAGGGTTTTCTTTTATTTCCTGACACAGCTCAAATCCGTCGAGCCCAGGCATATCAACATCCGCCAACACTATGTCTGGTTTAAAATCCGGAATTTTATCGAATGCCTCTTGCCCATCGCCGATGCCCTCTACCTCCGCATCTTCGTTTTCAAAAGCCATTGCAACAATTTTCTGAATCGTAATACTGTCATCTGCGACAAGAATTCGTACTGTCATAAAAGTCTACCCAATTAGAATTTTTAAATTGGCGAGTCCACAAAGTGGGAAATAATTGGCATCGGAATTTCAAACCAATAGGGGCATTTCTACATGGAGATTGCAAAACCATTGTGGGAAGATCAATGATAAAATGCCCGGTTTATTATTTCCTATCCCCTTCCAAATGTAAAATTTAAACAGCTAAGGGGTGCAATTCCAACCATTTAAGTATATCATATTTTCTGGAGACATAATAAAATTTAAGATTGGAGACCCCAGAGGTCACTCATTGCACCAAAAATCTTAATTAAAATCGGTCTCTATAAAGATACTTAACTTTTAAAAACTATCGTTGGTTTGGAGAAACCTGGGCCTTGATGCTTTTTTTTCTGCGTAGACATTCAACATTGAGTCGTTGGGGAGCATTATTTGTTTTTTGGCTTGCTCTTGCTTTTCCCTCTTCTTCTTTCGCCATTTACATTCAGCTAGATGGAATAGCAGACGTTAAAACCAACTTCAGCGAAGGTTGCGCGTCCATAAAGGATATTGGCAATCAATCCGAAAGACTGGGAATTGATGCAGTCATTTTTGGTGACTATGCCAGAAACTCTATCGAGTTCGGCGCAAAACCTTTTGAGCGCATTTTCAAAAATACGACAGAAGGTGCCTCTGTACTTGAACGAGGGGCTTCCGGTTTTCTATCAGAAATAAATGATAACGACCGTCAATTAAAGGAAACACTTCTTATTCCGGGCGTAGAAACCATTCCCTTTTATTATTGGTCTGGCAGTAATTTTGATAAAAATCTTACCGCTCATAATTGGGACAAGCACCTTCTGATTGTCGGCATGCCTACGGCTCCCGAATACGAACAACTGCCTCTTCAGAATAGCAACTTCTCTTTAAATTATACCGACGCATTACTAAACCAATTCATCATTCTGGGTTTCTTATTCATGATGAGTGTTGGCGCAGTTTATAAAGGTTATGTCAGAGTGCTCACTGCTCCTTTGATGGTGCTACTATTTTTATTGACCCTCAACAACCATCCTTTTCAAAGCTCTCCCTTTGATTCCTACCATGGCGACAAGGGAATGGAGCCTTACCAAAATATGATTGATTACGCCAACTCCAAAGGGGCAATGGTATTCTGGAATCATATGGAGTCCAGCTCTGGCATCCGTCAATATGGGACAACAAATTTGGAGACGCTGCCCTACCCTGATGACTTGTTGAAAACCAGGAACTATACCGGATTGCAGGTGGTGGGCGATAAGCCTATCCCCTTGGCAGATGCAGGGCAACAATGGGATCAAGCCTTATTAGAATATATTCAAGGCCAGAGAGAGCAACCCGTGTGGGGCTATGGAGGCAACAACTATCTTTGTGAAGACCAGAACGGGGACAAATTAGGATCAGTACGAACTATTTTTCTTGTCCGCGAAAAAAATCGGGACACCCTGTTAGATGCAATGAGAAAAGGCAGAATGTATGCCGTGAGACAAATAGACGACAACCGATTGTCTCTCGATGAATTCACCGTTCAGGATCAAAAAACCGGATTGCAGGCGACACTCGGGCAAGAGCTGACCTCTACCGATTTCCCCGCCATAAAAATAAAATTACGATCCGTTAAGGGCGTAAAAAAGACAGCACAAATTCAAATCATCCGAAACGGTGTTCTGGCAAAACAAGAAACCGTATCCCTACCCTATGAATTGACTTGGAGAGATGTCGATAGCAAACAAGAAGGCCGATCTTATTACCGAGTAAAAGCATCGGTCAATTCAATGGATCATTTGGTTTCCAATCCCATATTTGTAAAATTTTCAGACACACCCGGCGAGGTCGTGGCATCTTTACCTCCACCAACTCAACAACAAGCACCTGCTCGGCCAACAAGAGTTCCCGTTGCACCCAAGCCTCGATCACCACAAAGCAGTCCCGTCGCATCACCGACAATGCCGAATGTTTCTGGAGCGCAAACCATGGCGAAAACCACGGCGCCTCCTATAGCCATACCTGAGATTTCAACTCCATCTCTCGAGCAACCGGTTGTTGCTACTCCCACTCCGCCGGTACCCCCTGCAGAGGTAATGGCAAAGGTTTCTCGCGAGCCCGTCCGCCCTCCGGTAGATCCCAAAAAACTTTTAAAGGTTGTGGTTGATGGAGTGGCTTTGCGAAAAGGACCAGGAACAGTTTTCCCAAAAATCATAAATCTGAAAAAAGGGGCGGAACTGGAATTCGTCCGCCGCACAAATATCGAGCTCAACAACAAAAACTGGCTTGTCGTTAAACGCGGCAACCGCTCCGCCTACGTCTGGGAAGGCGTCGTCCAATGGAATCAGCCTCGCAGCAGCGAAGGCGACTAACATCTACCAGAACACCCAAACATAAACGTTTCAACAACTCACTTTGGGAAGTAATCAGACCTCGTCAAAAATCCGGTTTAATTAGCAGAACGTATCCTCATTCGAGAATACGAAAGGCTAAATAAGGGGCGATATTGAAAAAAAGTATGCCTATCTTTAAACAGGCTATTCCCGCGTAATGAATAGCATCAAACTTCTCCACCGATAACTTGAACCACTGCCCGTGGAATCTATAAAGCCAGTCGTGGGCAAATATAAACCACAAGACCCAAATGAGCAGTAACCCCACGTTAAATAAAGAACACCAAGCTAAAACATCGCGAATTATCTCAGTTGTCATTTTATACCCTCCTCATAAATACATTGCAGTTGCTATTTGACTCTGCATAACCCACAGCATATTTGGCAACA
>JABJCF010000190.1 GCA_018665625.1 Nitrospina sp.
ATTAAAAACTCACCTACGAATCCATTCAACCCCGGCAAACCTAGTGCAGCCAGCATTACGAGCATAAAAGTTCCATAAAGAACCGGCATAGCTTTGCTGAGCCCACGGAGCTCACCAAGGTTACGCGTACCCATTCTCATTTCAATAAATCCTACGATTAAAAACAAAGCAGAAGCAATTATTCCGTGATTGACCATTTGCAGAACGCTACCTTCGATGCCTTCTCCATTACGAGCGAAAATTCCCAAAACAATAAACCCAAGGTGACTGATACTCGAATAAGCTACAAGGGCTTTAATATCTTTTTGCGCAATGGCAATCCAGGCACCGTAAACCATTCCTGTTGCGGCCATGACCCCAATCACCAAAGCCATACTTTCCACTGCCTCTGGAAAAAGTGGAAGGCAGAACCGTAAAAAACCATAAGCCCCGGTTTTAGACATCGCACCTGTTAAAAGTATCAAGGCTGGAATTGGACAGGCGACATAAGCATGAGGCAACCAACTGTGCAATGGAAAAACAGGGATCTTGATTGCAAATGCTACAAAAAAGAATAAGAACATCCAAATCTGCATCGATGGATCGATATGGGTATGAACCAGAGTGCGCAGATCAAAAGTAACGTCATGGGTAACCCCATAATGAACCATCGTCAGTGAAATAATTGCTATCAGCATCAGCAAGCTACCCACCAAGGTGTAGATAACAAATTTCATGGTGGCATAAACTCGACGCCCTTCACCCCAGATGCCAATAATAAAATAAGTCGGCACCAGCATTAACTCCCAGAACACATAGAACAAAATTGTGTCTAAAGCCAGAAAGACACCAAGCGTTCCCGCTTCTAAAGCCAGCATCAGGGCAATAAAGTTTCTAAGATTTTTTTCCTGATTCAGAGAAAAAATAATGGCTATCACACCAAGAAAGGCCGTCAACACAACCATCCACAGACTGATGCCATCGACCCCGACAAGATAGTTAATATGGAGTGCAGGAACCCAATGAAAGGTCTGGACAAACTGCATTTCAGGGTTGCTAGAATCAAAAGAAACCAACACCCACAAGGAAACCAGTAAGGTGGCCAATGCCGCACCTACCCCCGTTGACTTTATCAGCCCGGTATTATCGCGGCCAACAAATATCAGCGCCAGTGCCGCAACCAGAGGAATAAAAATAATTAGGGATAACATTTTTTCGTCTACAGGAACACAACAAATAATAAAATAATCACCATTCCGGCAACCATATTCAACGCATAAGTACGAACTCTTCCCGTTTGCCAGAAACTAATTCCGCGACTCACTTCCTTAACCTGAAAGCCAATCTCGTCAACGGCATAATCGATACCTTTCTTTTCAGCTTTTTCTTCCAGAAAAGCACCAATCGCTTTTGTAGGTTTAACAATTAACAGGTCATAAATTTCATCGACATAATACTTATGGAAAACCAAATCATACAACGGAGCAAAAAGCTCTTTGATCAAACCCACCCGGTCCTTACCGGTCACATACAACAATGCTGCGGTGGCTATACCTCCCACGCCTGCAACAAGGGCAATCGTTTCCAATAAGCCATCATGATGGTGATGCACCTCTCGTCCAAATACAGGCGCTAGAAATTCATCCACTAGAGGGCCCAGAAATCCGCCAAAAAGCGCCAAAGCGGCCAATACTAATAATGGCACATCCATTAACGCAGGGGATTCATGAGGATGCGCACCTGGACTGCGCGATTTCCCACTAAAGGTATAAAAATAGACACGGAAAATATAAAACGCTGTCATGCCCGCTGTAATAAGCGCAATGGCCCAGAAAACAAAATTCCCCATATCTTCGTGATAAGAACTAAGAATGATGGCTTCCTTACTGAAGTAGCCACTGGTTAATGGGAAACCGGCAAGAGCCAAAGCACCAATTAAAAATGTTGCGTGGGTTAAAGGCATAATTTTTTGAAGGCCGCCCATCTTTCGAATATCCTGTTCGCCATCCAACGCATGAATGACACTTCCCGCTGCAAGAAACAACAGCGCCTTGAAAAACGCGTGTGTCATCAGATGAAACATACCCAGGCTGTACACCCCTATTCCCATTGCAAGAAACATATAACCCAATTGACTCATGGTGGAATATGCAATCACACGCTTGATATCGTATTGCACCATCCCCATCGTTCCTGCAAACACTGCGGTCAATACACCCACGGTGGCAATGAGATACATTGTGTATGGAGCCAGTTCATAAAGCACATGGCACCGGGCTATCAGGTAAACCCCGGCGGTAACCATAGTTGCAGCATGGATCAATGCACTGACGGGAGTTGGACCTTCCATCGCATCTGGAAGCCAAGTGTGCAATGGCAGTTGTGCCGATTTTGCAAAAGCACCGACAAGCAGTAATAAAGTAATTAAAAGAATTTGGTCGTCATTAATACGAAATGTGCCGGGAGCTGCGGCAAAAACATCGATAAAGTTTAAAGTGCCAAACGACTCAAAAATAACAAAGGCGGCAATCACCATGCCCACATCGCCAATAACATTCATCACAAAAGCTTTACGTGCAGCGAGCACCGCACTGGTCTTCTCTTTATAGAAACCTATTAACAGGTAAGAAGCCAAGCCTACCAAAGCCCAACCCACAATGAGAAAAAAGAAGTCCGCTGCCGCAACCAATACCAGCATGGAAAAAATAAATAAATTTAAATAAGAAAAGAATCGCGAATACGCAGGGTCATCATGCATATACCCAATCGAGTAAACATGAATTACAAACCCAACCCCCGTAACAATCAGGAACATGAAAACAGAAAGTGGGTCGACCAGAATGGCAAGGTCCAACTTAAAATTCGCTGCCGATATCCATTGATATAGAACTTCGACTCTGCCCACACGCTCTTCAGCAGGAAGAAACAACAAGTCGCTTAAAGCTACCAGCGAAGTAAGAAAAGATGCACCTATGGTTCCGCAGCCGATCACTCCAACCAGGGTCTTAGAAATCCGCTCTCCGTACCAGCTAAGGTAAATGAACCCGGCCAGAGGAAACAATAAAATGAGCCAACTGCTTGCGAACAAAGTTTAACCTTTCAGTGCATTAATATGATCCACATCCATCTCATGCCGGGTGCGAAAAATTGTAAGGATGATTGCCAAACCCACCACAACTTCGGCGGCGGCAACGGTCATAATAATCAAAGCAAAAATCTGCCCATCCAGAGAATTCAAAAAACTGGAGTAAGCAATTAATAGAAAGTTCACAGAGTTCAGCATCAACTCAACCGACATAAACATGATCAGCGGGTTTTTTCGGATAATAAATCCACAAGCCCCTATACAAAAAACAGATGAGCTTATAAGTAAAACAAATTCCTGACCCATATTTATCGCCTTTTTAAAGGAGCAAAAGAAAACTTTGCCAGACAAATAACACCCACCGCAGCAACCAAAAGCAAAGCTGAAGCCAATTCAAACGCTATAAGATGTTTGGAGTAAAGTTCCAAGCCAATCGCTTTGGCAGTGCCAAAAAATTCGGGACTGATTTTCCCTTCAATCTGCTGGGTAGGACCTACAGTTGCAGATAAATACAATTCGCCCAGCAGAGTAAGAATAAATGTAAAAGCTATAGAGCGTTCCAGTGAGTTTTCTTGAATTTCTTTTTTTCCGCCTAATAATGCAATGATGAACAAAAACAAAATCATTACCGCGCCGGCATAGACAATAATCTGCACCGCTGCTAGAAATTCAGCATTATAAAGAAGGAAAAGAAGCGCAAGGCAAATCATGTGGCTGATCAAGTACAGCGCACAATAAATCGGCGAGGAGCATAAAATGACTCCCAGGCTGGCCAGTACCGCCGTTATCCCCACAGTAAAAATGACTGTATCGCGTGTAAATTCAAATACAGTGGCTAAATCAAACACACATTTACTCCCTAAAAACGTTGACTCTTTTACCTAAGAGGCGTTAATTCCAAGCGAACTTAATTCTGCTCACTTTTTTTATTAACACGTTCTGTATTACCTAAAATATTGACTCGGAACTCATTGGGTTCTGGATAAACCAGAAGGTCCTGCTTCTCCATGATGTAATTGTCACGATCATAATCTGCAAGCTCATAGTGTTCGCGCAAAACAACCGCGTCCACAGGACAGGCTTCCTCGCAATATCCGCAGTAGATGCAGCGCAAAAGATTGATCTCATAAACCTCTGCATACCGTTCTCCTTTAGACACAGGGTTTTCAGGATCATTCTCTGCTGCCACAACATGAATGCACCCAACCGGACAATTGATGGAGCACAAACTGCAACCCACACAACGCTCCAATCCTTCTTCATCGCGATTGAGAAAATGACGACCGCGATATCGTGTCGGCATTGTGCGCTTGACTTCCGGATATTCCAATGTGACCGGTTTGGTCAACATGTTGCGGAAGGTCACACCCATTCCGATCAATAAATTTTTTACACCCGCAAAAGTAGCCTGTAACATAACGGCTCCCGGTATTACAGCACTTTAATCGTGCCAGTAATTAGAAGGTTTAATAAGCATAAAGGCAGCAAAACTTTCCAACCAAACGTCATCAACCTGTCATAACGAATTCTTGGAAATGTTGAACGCAGCCATATAAAAACACATAAAAGAAAAACCACTTTGCCGGCAAACGCAATAATCGGCCAAACCGGAATTCCGTAAGTATTCCACCCACCCAAAAACAATAAGGTCACCAAAGCACTCATGGTCACCATATTGATGTACTCCCCCATGAAAAACATGGCGAACTTCATCCCTGTATATTCCGTATGGAATCCAGCAACCAATTCCTGCTCTGCCTCCGGCAAGTCAAATGGGGCACGATTGGTCTCCGCCACACCCGCAATGAAAAACAAAAGAAATGCCAAAGGCTGGATAAGGATAAACGGTATCGACTCTTGCGCTGTCACCATATCTATCAAGCTTAAAGAACCGGTTAGGATAATGACACTCAACGCCGAAAGTCCGAGCGTTAATTCATAGCTGATCATTTGCGCTGAAGACCGCAGGCCACCCATCAACGAATATTTGTTGTTGGAGGACAACCCCGCCAGCACCATTCCATAAATACCCATCCCAGAGATTGCAAAAACAAACAATATACCGCTGTTAACATTTGCTCCCCACAACTCAATGGTCTGACCGAACACCTCAAACGGCGCACCAAAAGGAATAACCGCAAAAGCTACAATCGCGGTAAAAACAACCACCGCTGGAGCAAGATGAAACAAAAATTTATCTGCGGAGGTTTGGATGATGGATTCTTTAAAAAGTAATTTGACCGTATCTGCCATGGGCTGACCAAATCCAAAAGGCCCTACCCGATTTGGCCCCAGGCGCACCTGAAAACGACCCATCAACCGTCGCTCAAGCCAAACCAAAGCTGGCACAACAGACATGATTGCCACAGCAATCACTACGGCCTTAACGCTCCCAACTATTAAAGGAACATTATCGGTCAACGATTGAACCGTGAAATCCCACAGCTCGTTTAAAAATTCAGTGATCAAATCCAAACTATCGCTCTCCCAAAAAAAACGATCAAACTTTTTTAATATCTACCCAGGCAGAGCTGCCATCAAAATTCGTCAGCCCATTAACCCCCTGCTCATCAGAAATTCTTGGCACAATAACTCCACCCGCCAAACATCGGTTATCGACAGTAACCTCAGCATCGAGTTCTATTCCGTTACCCGAGAGGCGAATTGTGTCTCCATCTCCAACGCCAATATTTTTCGCATCAGATTCATTGAGAAAAGCCGCTGAAGGTTTGAAATGATGCGCTAATTTAGAAGACGCATCCAAAACCTTATCGTGAGCAAACAAATAAGTTGCCACCCGCAGTCTCAATTTTCCGTTATTGCCAGCACCAGGCTCAGCGTTGCCAGGAGAAACTTCTTCAACGGACACTTTTTCACGATTACAGCCCAATTTCCCAACAATTCTATTATTTAGCTCCGAATAGCCTGGAACCTTTTTAGAAATCTCATCCAACACTTTCGCAGCCCGCGCATAATTTGTTTCATCACCCAACTGCTTCAACATTACGCTGACCAGTTTCCAGTCGGCAATTCCATTAGCATCTAGAGCTTTTCTTCTGGCTTGAACTCTGCCACCCACATTAGTGGTTGTACCCTCATCAAAACCTGGCCCATTGGAAGGCAATACAATTTTTGCAAGTTGAGTGGTTTCCGTTTCCAGCATATCGTGCACCACCAGTAGATCTAGATTCTTGAGGGCTTCGACTACTTGAGCCTCCCCCGGAAAATCGACAACAGGATTTGCGCGGTGCACCAGCAGCGCTTTAATCTCCCCACTCTTGGCTTTTGCAATCATTTCCAAAGCCGATAGTCCGGCTTTCGTCGGCGCGTTTTCTCCCCACAACTCCTTGACCCGCTCCTCATCCGCCACTGAAACTCCGCCTGGATAATAATCAGAAACCAGCCCCATATCCATAGCACCAACAGCATTGGTTGCCGGAGCAGCAGGAATAGCCCCGCATTCAACAGTGGGGATTTTGGCGATTATAGAAAGCAAACGCTTAACCCTAAGTGTCGTATCCCCTGAAAGAGCTGACGGATTGTAAATGACACAAATCTTCATACTCGATCTTACCGATTCCACCAACGACTTCATTTCATCCGGCGAAATTCCTGTTTGATCCAGCACTGAAGAAAATTCAATGGATTCTCCCAATTCGCGAGCCAAACCTTCCGCAAGCGCGTCCACCGCAGAGGCTTCCGAGCCAACCTTATACTTCACCTTCAAGTCCGCGTACTTGTCCAGCGCTGTACTCTGATCGTTCAAGGAAACCAGTTTTGTTCCACAACGGGAAACTGCCTTCTTGATTCTCAGATCAAGAATGGGCAACTCTTCGGTTGGGTCACTGGCAATCAACAAAACGATGTTGGAACTTTCAATCTGCTCAATATCGAAATGATCGACCGGCAGACCAGGAGTGTCCTGATACGTTTTATGATCGATATTGTTGGTTCCCAACAACCGAAACATTTTTTGATAAAGATAACTTTCTTCGTTCGTTGCGTAAGGCGACCCTATAAACCCGACACTTTCGGCCCCATGTTCATCGACTATTCTTTTAAAAGCCTCTGCCACTTTTTCGGCAGCGTGCTCGGTGGGCGCATCAATAGGAAAGTTTGGAAATGAGGTAGGTTTGGTTTCTCCCACACTGTTTTCCCGAGCTGCAATTATTTTGTTTTTACTCTCCGTGAAATTGTGGCCCCAACGTCCCTTATCACAGATCCAGCCATCATCAACCGCATCATTTGGTCGCGCTTCAATCCGCATGAGCTGATTCAACCGGGTCCCCATAGTGATGTTGCAGTTACAGCCGCAATGCGCGCACAATGTATCGTTATTGGTCAGATCCCATGTACGTGCTTTAAAACGAAATTCTGTATTTGTTAAAGCCCCTACGGGACAGATATCAATAACATTTCCTGAAAAGCGATTATCGTAAGGCTCATTGTTGAAAGTGTTTACTTCGTTATGAAATCCTCGATTTAGCATTACCAATCCACGATCTTGCTCAATGCGCTCGCTGTAAGCCGTGCAGCGTTGACAAGCGATACAGCGCTCCCGATCAATCGTGATCACCGGACTTAGAGGTGCCGCTTTGACATTATTAGCGCGATGAAATTCCATACGCGTATCCGGTGGACCGTACTTAAACGTATTATCCTGAAGCGGACACTCACCGCCTTTATCACAAACCGGACAATCAAGAGGATGATTAAGAAGGGTGAATTCCAAAACCCCCTTCTGAGCTTTTTCAACTTTGTCGCCTACAGTAGTCACAACCATATCGGGTGCCACATCCATCGTGCAGGCCGTCATCAGTTTCGGCATTTTTTCCACCTCAACAAGACACATGCGACAACAGCCAAGCGGACCAATTTTTTCGTGGTAACAAAAAACAGGGATATCCACATCCACCTGTTTAGCGGCATCCACCACCTTCGTCCCCTTGGGAACGGTGACCGATTTTCCGTCGATTGTTAAAGTAACTTCTGACATGAGCTCCTCAAAAATTCCAGTTCCTGTAGCTAGCTGATTGTACCAGCCGGAACATTCTTAAAATATTCTTCATAGTCCGAGCGAAAATGCTTGATACTGCTCACAACCGGAGCAACACAAGCATCGGCAAGCGGACAAAAAGTTTTAAACGACATATTGCCGCAAATATCTTCCAGCTTTTCTATGTATTCCAACTGCCC
>JABJCF010000022.1 GCA_018665625.1 Nitrospina sp.
AAAAGGTTATAAAAAAACAATAATTTATAGCCATTTCCCCAACTGAAAAAGGGGTAGAGTTATTTGACAGGTCGCAGAAGATGCTCTCTTACTATAATAACAACCTACCATAAGGATGTGGGCTGAAATAAATGAAAAATATTTAGCTTTAATGATATAAATAAAATGTCATTTTTCTGTCTCCTTCATCACCTAAATTAAATTATAACCAAGACAAGCTAAGTCATTGAAATATAGTAAAAAAATATGAATCCATATATTAACCGAAGGGTGGTAACCGTTCTATTTTTGGGGTTTTCCTCAGGGCTTCCTTTGGCGTTGTCTGGGGGCACGCTGCAAGCGTGGCTTACGGTTGAGGGTGTGGATATTAGGACGATTGGTTTATTTAGCCTGGTGGGGCTTCCTTACACACTGAAATTTCTTTGGTCGCCTCTGATTGATCGATTTGTAATCCCAATTTTTGGGAGACGCAGAGGTTGGATAGTTCTTTGCCAAGTGGCATTGATTGGGATTATTCTTGGGATGAGTGTTACATCTCCTCAAAATGGCCTTTGGTTGCTGGCTCTTCTTGCCTTTTTGCTTACGTTTGCCTCTGCGTCGCAAGATGTGGCGATAGATGCATATCGTACCGAGGTTCTTCAGGATCGTGAAAAGGGAATAGGTGCTGCAGTCTCTGTTACTGGCTACCGGGTGGCAATGCTGGTGTCAGGGGCTCTGGCCTTGATTTTATCAGAATATTTAGGTTGGCGAGCTACCTATATGTTAATGGCTTTGATCATGTCGGTTGGGGTCTTGTCGGTTTGGTTAGGCCCTGAGCCTGAAAATCCTGGGGTTCCTCCCGCATCCATGAAAGAGGCTATTGAGGGGCCTTTTGCAGAGTTTTTTTCCCGCCCCGGTGTCTGGGCACTATTGGCTTTAATTGTTCTTTATAAATTGGGAGATGCCTTTGCAGGTAGTCTCACTACCACTTTTCTGATCCGAGGGGTAAATTTTTCTGTAGGAGAAGTGGGTGCGATCAATAAAGGGATGGGTCTGGCATCTACTATTATAGGGGCACTTTTTGGCGGTGTGCTTATGGCTCGATTGCGCTTGTTTAAATCCTTGCTAATTTTTGGAATATTACAGGCTGTTTCCAATCTTTCATTTATGATTTTGGCCATGGTGGGAAAGAGTTATCCGCTGATGATTTTTACCATCGCTTTTGAGAACCTTGCTGGAGGAATGGGGACGGCAGCATTTGTAGCATTTTTGATGATTTTATGCGATCACCGGTTCACTGCAACCCAATTTGCACTGCTTTCAGCTTTAGCCTCTTTGGGTAGAGTTTTTGTTGGGCCTCTTTCGGGGGTGCTGGTGGATGAGATGGGCTGGGCTACATTTTTCTTTTCCA
This sequence comes from Nitrospina sp., assembly GCA_018665625.1. The sequence continues at coordinate 1,391 of JABJCF010000022.1, forward strand.
CGTTTTTGTTTGCCTTACCGGGATTAATTTTATTATGGTTTATGAAAGAGGTGGTTGAATCAACTGAAAAAGAACCAGCGGCATTATGACAGAATTCATTTACCTGCACGGTTTTGCATCGGGACCCAATTCCAATAAAGCCCGCGTTTTTAAAGAGCGGTTTGAAGAATTGAGCATTCCTATTCATGTGCCAGATTTGCAGCAAAACGATTTTGAAAATTTGACTTTATCTCGTCAGATCGAGTTGGTTCAGGCAATACTAGATAGGGAAGAGCATAAAAACTTTGGTTTAGTTGGTAGTAGCATGGGGGGATATTTGGCTAGTATTATTGCTCAAACTCGAGAATCTGTAAAAGCTCTTTATCTCATGGCCCCTGGTTTTAATTTTCTGAAACGCTGGAGAAAAAAACTAGACCTATCGAAAACCGCCGCAAGCTTGATACCCGTATTTCATTACCGCTACAATAAAGAAGTCCTTTTAAATACCCATTTATTTCAAGACGCAGAAAAATGGGAATCTTTATCTTTGGATCGAGATATCCCAACGGTAATTGCTCATGGTTTACATGACGAAACAGTGAGTATTCAAGAGTCGAGAAGCTTCGTTCAGAGCCATCCGAAAAGCCAGTTGCGCGAATTGGATAGTGATCACGGATTGCTATCGTGCATTGACTGGATCATTGAAGATAGTTTGAGTTTTTTTAAAGATCAAAGCTTGTTATAGAAACAAAAAACTCCTATGCTTGACAAGTAGGTTCCAATTTGACAAAAATGGCTTAGAATAATGATAAAGTGCCACTGAGGTTTTTTTTAATATTTAAAAGAGTAATTGCGTAAATGAATAACCGGATTCTTTTAGTAGACGATGATCAAGAGCTTTTGGCGGCCTTGGAACTCAAGCTTGCAAAAGAAGGGTTTGAGGTTGAGACGGCGCCAGATGGGGAGGTTGCTCTTGAAATCATCAAAAAAAAACTACCGGATTTGGTGATTTTAGATGTCAACATGCCAAAAGTAAATGGAATGGAGGTCTGCAAAGCTCTCCGATCTGATGAGCAAACACGTGACTTGGCTGTAATTATGTTGACCGCACGAGATGATGAAATTGATCGAGTATTGGGATTGGAGTTTGGAGCGGATGATTATGTCACCAAACCTTACAATGCCCGAGAATTAATTCTTAGAATTAAAGCATTATTAAAAAGAATTTTCCCCGTTCAAAATAATTCCAGTGCGAAAAACCTTTTTCAAATAGGCGCATTATCAATAGATATTGGTAAACATGAAGTTCGAGTTGGAGAAGAGGTGGTGGAATTGACCTTGACCGAATTCAAGCTTCTGGCTCACCTTATCCAAAATCAGGGGAAGATCAAAACCCGTGATTATCTCTTGGAACAGATTTGGGAATATGGCGATGGTGTGTTTTCCCGAACCATTGATACTCATATTCAACGGCTCCGTGCGAAGTTGAGTGATGCTGGAAAATATATTAAAACCGTGCGCGGTGTTGGATATCGGTTTGAAGATAGCGATTGACTTGAGCCAACCCCCCCGGCATTCTTTATTTCCCCATCCCATTTTTAGAGGATTTATCCGAAATCAAATACCATAGGTTTGGGATAATGCTTGATTTTCTACCTGTAGATTGACGTAATTGTAACCTCCCCTTCATTTTCCTTTGACAAAATATCCTTATGATGATCCTAGCAACAGGTAACTTGCCTTTGCTGTATACCCCCTTAAACATGGGGGTTGATTAAAGCTCATGATAGGAGAAGATGAAATATGGTTAAGGAAAATGAAAAGACAACCGGGCAAAGATTACGAGGTTGGAGAAAGTCCGTTCCATTAAAATTGATGGAGTTGTCAGGTAAGATCAAAGTGTCGCAGGGTTCCCTTTCAGACTTGGAAAATGATAAGTCTTTACCCTCTGCCACAACTTTAGCTAATCTCTCCCTTTACACGGACCTTAATATTTACTGGTTGCTGACGGGAAAAGGCCCAGTTCATAAAGGGGTGGACCCTGAAATGGAAAGAACAACAGAAACTTCTAGACTATACGAAGAATTTTTGTATCTAATGGGTGACAGGAAGTTGAAAAGTTTAGTTGAAAAGCTTATAGAAATTTATCAGGAGGGGGATGTTGCAAAAAGAGCACAAATCACTGGTTTTCTTTCAGCTCTTGGATGAAACCGTGGATGAGATGCCTTAAAATGCGCTTCTTTCAAAAGGTGTTATTTCTCCGTATTCCATTAATTTAGGTTTTTCTTCTCCCATTTCCTTTTTTTCACTCGATGCTTTGACGCGCGCTCTCATTTCTATCATTTTTTGAGCCTGTTCTTTTTCCAAGGCAAGGTTCCTCTCTTTAAAGGCAATTATGGCAGTGGCTATTTTTTCTCTCATGGCCTTTTTTCTCTCTGCCTCAATTCCCTCAATACGGACTCGTTGGCTTTTTACCAGATAAGAAGTTACGACTTCTTCATTGAGTTTGATTTTTTTGTAGCCCTTGACCAGTTTTCGAATCGCTTCTTCTTTTTGTTTTTCGGTGGTTTTCATGTTGAAGTTCCAGTCCAGATTGTAGACTGCAAGTTCGGCACGGGCTGCACCATATCTATATTCTCTTTGCTCATCTACTTTTAAAGTCAGGGTTCCTTTATGACTTTTTAGCAGTGCGTGGGAATCTATGTCTGGGTGACCATGAAAACGGTAGACCGATCTCAATTCACTGGCTGCAAGATCCATTAAAAAAGGGTCCATTTTTAAGCCATTTCCCAAGTCAAAATGTTGTTTCAATGATTGTGGATCAATTAGAGTATTGCCTTTAATACGTATCTTTTTTATAAAAGGTTCATTGGCAAGTGAAACCTGGGTAAAACCCATTGCTAGAGAAACAATAAAAGCCATTAGAATGGACTGTTTGGTTTTAAATAATTTTGAAAACTTCATATTTCTTTTTCCAATTCCAAAAAAACTTCGATTGATTTAAATGAAGGCGTTTTTGATTGTGCGTCAGAGTTCCTTGGCACCAGTACATTGCTTTCTGGATAGTACATCATAATATTGCCATCTTTTATAGGATAGGCGATGGCTTTCTGGTTGACCATTTTCCCCGTTTCATTTGTGACCGTTATTTTATTGCCTTCCAGCAATCCTAATCTATCCATATCATTTTGATTCATTAGCACGACATTTCTGCATGAAATGCCGCGATAACGATCTTTTGTGTCATATACAACCGTATTAAACTGACCTTCAGACCGTACTGTCATCAAAGTGAAACTGTTTTGGCTATTCTTCCTAACGGCAGGTATTGGACAGACTTTAAATTTAGCTTTACCACTAGATGATGGGAATTTTGGGGAATGAAGGATTCGCCCCTCAATATGGAACTCTTTGTACGTTTTATCGATTTCTTTCAATTTCGCAAAACCAGGAATTACCTCAGCAATCAGATGACGAATATTGCCTGTTTTTCCAAATTTGTCCCAAGGAAGTGGATCGTTTGAGAGGACCATTTCGGCGATCTCCGAAATGATTTTTACTTCACTTCTGGGTCCCAGATAACGTGCTGGGCCACCTTCGCTCAAGCGGATAAAACTGAACATGCTTTCCTGAGTGGTTGGTTCGGGTTCTTCGTCCCGGGCTACTACAGGTAGGATCAGAGTGGTTTTACCACGCCCGAGAAAATGACCTTGGTTAAGAGTGGTGTTGAGATACAAAGTGAAATCTACTTTTGATAAAGCTTCCGTGGCGAATGTGGAATCGGGGCTAGATCCATACAAATTACCACCGAGGTTCCAGGCAAATTCGAAGTTCCCTTGATGTGCTGCTTCCATGCAGCCCAGGGTATCAAGCCCCGGGTCGGAAGGCAGCGTGACAGGAAATTTAGATTCCAGTTTTTCCAGTAAAACTTTTTTTAATTGAGGTGTGAAACCTACTGAACCAATTCCCTGAACATTGCTATGCCCTCTTAATGGTAGTAGCCCTGCATGTTTCCTACCTACCATCCCACGCATGAGTGCTAGATTGACCATGGATTGGACGTTGTCGACACCAAAGGCGTGATGTGTGATTCCCATGGCCCAGGCGAAAACGGTACTTTTACTTTTTGAATAAACCCGGGCGGTTTTTTCCATTTCTTCTCTGGACAGGCCGGATGCTGCTTCGAGAGTTTGCCAGGAGATATTTTTTATATCGGCTTCCAGTTCCGAAAAGTTTTCCGTGTGATTGCCAATAAAATCTTTACTTAAAATAGATGGGTTTGATTCCGCCAGATCAAATAGTGACTTTGCGATTCCGGTAAATAGAGCAATATCTCCACCAATTCTTGGTTGAAGGTAAAGACTTGCGATTTCAGAACCAAATAAAAGGCTCCGTAAATCGGAAGGGACACTGAAGTTTTCCAGGCCCCGTTCACGGGCCGGGTTCACTACAACCACCTTTCCGCCACGTCTGCGAACATTCATAAGAGTGCGAAGGAAACGCGGATGGTTGGAAGCTGGATTGGCTCCGACCAGAAAGATCAAGTCTGAATGGTCCAGATCATCCAGATCAACGGTGGCAGTGCTTGTTCCGAGGCTTTGTTGGAGGCCAACCCCCGATGCCTGATGGCAGAAGTAAGAGCAATTGTTGACGTTGTTAGTGCCAAACTGCCGGGCAAACAATTGCAGTAGAAATCCCGCTTCATTACTGGATCGACCGCTGGCATAGAAAAATGATTTATTTGGGGGCGTGGCTCGAATTTTTTTTGCAGTTTTTTCTAAAGCCTCACTCCAGGAAATGGGTCGGTAATGGCTGTCGTTTTCTTCGCAAATTAAAGGGGAAACCAGCCGTCCGCTTAACTCAAGTTCGCGTGGAGACCAATGGGATAAAGTTTCAACAGAATGAGTTTTAAAAAAGTTTTCTGGAATGGCTCCTTGCATATCGGAAGCCTGAGCCATAAAGGATTTATTGCAGACTGCGGGAAAGTGACCTTGCTCGTCTCTCATTCCGCCATTTTGGCCTCCCATACCAAGGGCGCAGCTTTTACAATTATTTCGGGAAGTTAAAGCGCGCATCATGGGCCAGAGACCGCCGGCTCGGCGTGCCATCTTCAGGGAATAGAGAATAGCTCCCCACCCACCTGTTTTTCGCGGTAATGCCAATTGATTCTCCTATATTCAGGATAGGCGACTGCCTGTTTAAAGTCAGATTCCTATAGAGCTTTTGGGAACCCAGCCTTTTTGCTTGGGGTCTAACCTTATCTCAACCCAATCACGATGTTCATCAGTGATAGTGACCAGGGCTCCTTCGTGTAGCTCAAAAAGAGTTACGTTGGATAAGTCGAGGCCAGATTTGACAGCAACCTTTTTTTCAAGCACGACACCCATTTTCGAGTCGGATTCAAGGTGCAGTTTAACGCCGATTGCAATAAAGGCAACCAGTAGTAAGGAGAGAACTGAGTTTCGAGCCAACTTTAATAAATTAGAACGAAAATAAAACCAAGCTGCCAGGATTAACCAGAAGCTCAGGTTGACATAAAAGGCGAGCTTTATATTTTCACTCAAATTCAAATCGTTGACCCAAAAGAACAGGGTTCCGAGTGCATTGGGTTGGGGAAGTGAGATTTTGTCTCGTGTTTGTTGGATTGCGAAATTTAAGTTTGCTTGAAGATTCTCATCTCGTGGAATAAGTTTTTGCGCACGAATATAGTTAAGGATTGCCGGTCCAATTTTTCCGAGTCGTATATAGCTATTTCCCAGATTGTAAAACAGGTGTCCATTTCTAAAGTCTTTCTGGATAATCGTTTCATAAGAATCTACCGCTTCTTGATATTTATTGTTTGCGTAAAGTTCGTTGGCACGTGCTACTTCGCTCATATAGTCTTCAGCAAAACTCGGAAGAGGGTGGCAAAGTAGTGCCAGTAGAAGAGCGAGTCTGGAGACAATTTTGATCAAGAGTTTTTCTCCAGAATTTTGATGAGGTCTTGCGATTCGTTTAATAACTCCCGGTTGTTTCCAGATGTTTTGGGTGAATACTGCAAAGCCTCAAATTTTTCTAATAGTCTTCGGGTATTGTCCACTTGCTGAGTATCGTAATCAGATTCTTTTAGTTTGGGTTCTACTTCTGCAGCCGTAATGGCTTTTCCTTTCATATTCAGTTTGTCGCCAATATATTCTCTCAATATTTCAGAGAGTTCACTTGCAAACTCTTTGGAGTCCATTTTATTTGAGTGATCCAAATTTTTTAACTTTTGTGCGGCTGTTTTAAAAGCCTTTTGGCTGCGGTAAAAAGCCACATCGGTGGTCAAACGTTTTTTCTGCTGAATAAAAAATGCTGATACTAGAAAGAAAATAGCCGGAGAGACGAACCCGATCACCTCGGAAAGTTTTAGCGGATTTTCTATGTTTTGAAAGTCATCCAGTTTTGTATGCAAAGGCAGTATGTCTTCTCCTAGTATCTCAATCTCAGGTTTGACAACGGCATTGCCATTGGGAAGGGATTGGACAAGATTTAAAGTTTCAGGAGTCGAGGAAGGTCGAATATTCATTTTTATTGGCCGGGTCTTAACCTGCCGGTAACCTTTTACAACAGGGTCAAAATAGGAAAGATTGAATTCCGGCAAGGTCATAGGGCCTGGTTTTAAGGGAACCAATGCAAATTTAAAAATTTTCTCACCGGAGATCTGGGTTCCTGTAACGGTTTGTTTGAATTCGGGCTGGTCGGGATATATTTTAAATATGTTTTTAAGATCGGGTTCAGGAAAGGATATGCCACGAACGTTTCCTTTTCCTGCGACGGTGATAGTTAGGGTGGTGGTATCTCCAACTTCAAGGTCGTTTTTCCCTAGATTTGCCTGAATGCTAAATTCTCCAATCGTATTTTTAAAGTCGATCGGCTTTCCCTGTTCTGGTAGGGGTAAAATTTCTACGAAAAGGGGCTTGGACCTTAATACCTTGTGTTCGGCGCGAGTTCCTTGGCTAAAAAATGGGTCGTTGAAAAATTGACTGAAGCCTCTTAAATTATTTCGGTTCCGGGTCCAGTGGTAGATGTCAAACTCAAGAGTGGCTTGTGGGATTTCTGCTTTACCTGGTTTGATAGGGAATAATGCTACAGCTATTTCCTGCACCTGGTATTGAATGCCGTTAACTATCGTCTGATAAGCTTTGGCTTTTCCTAACTCCTCTTTTTGGAAATAGGATGCTCCAAAGGGCATGCTAAGGTCAAAGTTCTTGGCATCGACACGGTGGAAAAGTTTAAATGTGTAAATCAACTGCTCGCCGATAAAAGCTTCATTTTTGGAAACACGTGTTGCCACAAAAACGGGTTTATCACCAGATTGATCGGGGGCTGTTGGTTTTTTAACCATAATGATGATGGGCTGCGTTGCATAAGTTTTTCCATTGGCCCTTATGCGGCTTGGCCCGATTTTAAATTGCCCCGTACTCATGGGTGTTAATCGATAATTGTGAGTGATTGAGATACTTCTTTGCAGGTTAACGATTTGAGTAGAGGAGGAGGTGCCTGAAGAAGCGACACGAAAATCGGGCAATGATGGTAACTCAGGGGGTGGTGTATTTTGTGTGCCTTGAATGGTGATGGACAATTGTAAACTGTCTTCCAGCGTGATCTGGTTTCTATCTACCGTGGCTACAACCGAAATGTCTGCACCCCATGCAGGAGAAGTGAATGCTATCCAAAATAGGGTGGTAAGTATTTTTGAAAATTTTGAAAACTTAAAATTAACCATCCATCACCACTGATTGCTTTGATAAGGTTGTGCCTGTTGTTCTTTCCCTGCCTGCATACGGCTGATATTTTTTAAATCCTCAGAGAGATTCCCCAATAATTGCTCTGCTTCTTCTTCACTCAATTCTTGTGGATTTGCTTTTGCGGATTCACTCGAATTGTTTTCTTGAGGATCCTTTCCTTCTGATGAGCCAGGTTCCTCGGGTTTGGGTTCCTGTTCTTTGTCTTTTTCACCATTTTCGGAATTTTTCTGTTGGTCTTCGTTTTTATCTGATTCGGAAGGATCATTTTTGTCCGAGTTTTTCTCCTGCTCCTCCTTCTTTTTTAATTGCTCGCGAACAAATTCCAAATTGAACTTGGCATCCATGTCGGAAGGATCTAGAGTCAAAACATTTTTGTATATGGCTTCTGCTTCTTTAAGTTTCCCCATTTTAAAAAGAGCATTGCCAGAGTTATACAGTGAATTCTTTTTTAGTTTTGGGTCAGAGTCTTCCAATGCTGCATGGGAATAGTCTTGCAGTGCTTCCTGAAATTTACCCTGTTTGTAATAGGAACTTCCTAGGTTGTAATCAATTCGTGAGTCTTCCGGCCTACCCAGACGTGCTTCTTCAAAGTTTTTTTCTGCTTCAGAAAAAAGGCCTTCCTGATATTGATTTAGACCTTCCTGAATATTTGTGTCTGTTGGGTCGGCAGAAACGGGGGAGTTTGTCAGCAAAACAAGAAGGCTAACGACGAGAATCCGCCTGACTCGAAGTTTGCAAGCCATAGAATTTACGAAGTAAATGAAGATTCCCGCCGAAGCGGGAATCAAAGATTAAAAAAGGGGATTATCTCCTGTCGCCCATAAGTCTTAGCAGCATCAGGAAGAGGTTGATGAAATCTAGATATAGTGTGAGTGCACCACGAATGGCTTCTTTGGTATCTTCATCGGTTCCTTCGTTACCAAGGATATTCATCTCTTTAATTTTTTGCGTGTCGTA
>JABJCF010000191.1 GCA_018665625.1 Nitrospina sp.
AAAAAACATTGGGTAAGAAGAACCTTTTGTAAAACAAAAAATTTAGCAAGTTGCGGGGAAGGAGCCTTCCTGCTTCTCAGTAACCTAATTATACTATATTCTTGGAACGTTTTTCGTTCACCTAATTTTTATGTCGGAAAAAATAATTGAGCCACCGCGCAAACGATTACCGGAGTGGTTAAAGGCTCAACTACCTAGGACCAAAAAATTTTTTAAACTCAAATCGCTTGTTCAGAAATACGGCTTGAATACGGTTTGTGAGTCTGCTTCCTGTCCAAATATTGGCGCATGTTGGGATGCCGGAACACTTACTTTTATGATTCTTGGCGACTCTTGCAGTCGAGCTTGCAGGTTTTGCGATGTTGCAACTGGTAATTTGAAGGCCCCTAATCCTGATGAACCCAAAAACATTGCTGAAACTCTCTCTAAACTAAACCTCCAATATGCCGTCATTACTTCTGTTGATAGGGATGACCTGGTGGATGGTGGAGCAGCGCACTGGGTTAAAACCATCCAGTACATTCGGGAAAAATGTCCGGAAATGAAAGTTGAAACTTTAATTCCTGATTTTCAGGGAGAGATGAGCTTGGTTGAAAAAATTTGCGAGGCTTCCCCTGATGTTCTTGCTCACAACCTTGAAACAGTGGAGTCTCTACAGGCCTTAATCCGTCCTCAATGTCGGTATGCATGGTCATTGGATACTCTTAGAACCGCCGCATGTGAAAATAACATGATCGTTAAAAGCAGTCTCATGCTGGGGCTGGGGGAAAAAGAAGAAGAAGTGGTTAGAGCTATGAAAGATTTGGTTGGGGTGGGTTGTCAGATTCTTTCTTTAGGCCAATACCTTCGTCCATCTCCACGGCACCTCGAAGTAGTCGAGTTTATCCATCCTGAACAATTTTTTAAGTATAAACAAATTGGAGAGGAGTTGGGGTTGGCGCATGTAGAATCTGGGCCTCTTGTTCGCAGTTCTTATCTGGCAGATAAGCAGGCGAGAGCCGTAGGTTTGGTTTGATACTAAAATTATTCCCAGGCTAAGTGGTTTGAAGAAATAGACTCAATGTCTCATCATAGGCTTCGGCAATTTTTCCCTTTAACTCGAAAAGACTGATTTGCTCGGAAAAATTTAGGTTTTCCCAGGTTTCTTCTTCTAAATTGGATGAGACTGGTTTTTCGCCACTGCTTCCCAATTGCATTGTATCTGCCAAAATATCCGCAAAATAAATAAGAGATGCCTCAAATGAATAATTTGGAGCCTGGTGCGGTTTGTGGTGGAATGATGTTACTTCTATATGAAAATCAGAAAGATTCCATTTTTTTAAAAGCTTGGCCCCCAATTCGGCATGGTCAAAATCTAATTCTTCATTTTCTAAAATATCAATTTGTTCGTTTTGGGATTGGAGATCCAATAAGATTTTCATGCTCAACAATGGAAGTTTTGTGCAAAGAATAACTTGCCCAATATCATGAAGCATTCCCGCAACAAAAAACTTTTCTGGTTCCAGGCCTTTTTTCAAGGATGCAAGTTCTTTGGCAATCAGTCCGCATGCAATTGAATGCTTCCAAAAGGATTCCATATTGAGTACTGATTCAGGGATGGAATTAAACTTGTCGGTAACAACTGTGGAGAGTACAAGGTAGCTCAGTTGCTCGATTCCTACCACGTGTATTGCATCAGAAATTTTTTCTATGGGTTCAGGGAATCCATAATAGGCACTATTTACGATTTTCAGTAATCGGGCAGTGAGGCCGCTATCATAGAGAATGATTTCCCCGATTTTGGCAAAGGAAGTATCGTCACATGCGATAGCATCTTGAAATTGATGGTAAACGCTGGGAAGAGAGGCAATTGATATATCATCATCAAGCAGTTCGAGGATGTCCATAAAAGATCTCCGATATTGATTTGGATATACAGGCTCCCCGTTCCTGATTATCTGCCTTTAATGGCTATATTTTTTTGATTAACATACTACAAAATAGAGTGAATTTCTATATTAATCCCTGATAAACCGCCTTTTAAAGAAAGGCATAACAACAAACATCCTATTGGCACGCAGCTTGCTTTTTCTTTTATTAGAGGGGTATATGTCAAAATTTTGCCACAGGATAGATAATGCTTGATTTGAACCTTATTGAGAAAATGCAATCAGCTATTAGTTCTGCTGCTACGACTCCAAAAGAAAAATTCTCAAAGAGTGATTTTTATTCTCTTCTGGTGAAACACCAGTTAAATATGATTCAGGCTTGGAGTCCTGCTCAATCAAATTCGCTTTCGGGAATAAAGACCCCCAACTTAACAGAAGTGTTTTTGAACTTTAATAAAAACCCTGACGTTTCTGTGCCAAAGTTTGATGTCAAAACTCAAAAGGTGCTTCAAAGTTATCAAGATGTAGTAAATTCTAAGCCCAATTATTTATCGGTTAATAAAGGTTCACTGTCTGAACTTGCTAATCAAGTGGCGAAAAAAAATAATGTTCCTGAAAAATTGTTTCAAAAATTAATTCAAACAGAGTCTGCATTTGACCCAACTGCTAGAAGTTCGAGAGGTGCTATGGGCCTTGGCCAGTTGATGCCCCCCACGGCAAAAGAACTGGGTCTTGATTTAAAAGAAGACAGCTCAGTCGGCTCTATATTACATCCTGAATCAAATTTGGATGCTTCAGCAAGGTATCTAAGAAAACTTTTTGATAAATATATCAAGGAAGGTATTCCCCAAAAGGAAGCCTGGAATTTTGCTGCTGGGGCTTATAACGCAGGAATGGGTAATATTGGCCGGGCGATTGAAAAAGTGGGGGATGTGAAGGAATGGGATCAAGTTGCCGCAGTTTTGCCACAGATAACCGGAAAATATTCCTCTGAAACAATTCGTTATGTGAATCGTTTACGGGCTTAAACTATTTCATTATACTTTCTACATAGTCCATAAAATTTTCCTGCCAGTTAAACACAAACTGTTTTTTATCTTGGTTTGTTGACTCGCAAAGCTTTCGATAATATTCCTTATCTTGTAAGAGTCGATTGATTTTACTTGCAAGAATTTCTGGTGAATCCGGTGGGAAATGTTGTTCTGCATTTCGTATTACATCGGTGTTTTCTGCGATGGAGCTCACGAGGCAAGGAAGTTGGCAGGTTGTTGCTTCCAGTAAAGACTCGGCCATTCCCTCTCTAAAAGAGGGGAAGACAAAAAGGTCTGATCCTTGAACTAGTTCCCTGGCATCATTTCTCCAACCCGTAAATATAACTCTATCAGAAACGCCTTTTTCATCTGCCAAACGACTTAGGGATTCCTTTTCTTCCCCTTCACCGATTAATAGCACTATTGCTTTTTCATCATCTACTTCTGCGAGAGCCCGGATCAGGCAATCGAGGTTTTTTCGTTTCTGCAGGAGTCCTGTATGTGTAATTAAAAATGAGTCGGAATTCAGTGAAAATTCATCAAGTAAAAATTGTCTTTGATTCGGCTTGTTAAAAGAGGGGTCATCTACATGATTGGGAAGGATTTTAATCTTGTCTCCATCTTTTCCATATTTATTTTTCCACGCTGTGCCACTTCCCCATGAATTGGCAAGGGAAAGATTTGACCATCTTAAACCTAGTCGTTCCAACAGACATTCAAAAATTTTAAAGAACCCTAAGCCTGATTTCCATTCGGTATGGAAATTTGGTTTTATAAATATAAAAGTTAGCATGGGTACCTGTAGAATCCATTTTACGGGTCCACAAAAAAAAGCATAAAGGGGAGAACCTGTAGTTATCAGGTTAATTTTATTTTTTATGCCTATCCATAGGAGTAGTCCCGGGGCCATTGAAAAAAAATAGGCCCAGAATAAAAAGGAATCGTGGTTCGACATGGGTGTCGGGAGTATATGAGGCTTTAAGTTAGGATGAGTGTATGGATATGACTCAACAGCTACATAATGAACTTCCCAACCTTTTTCAAGGAAGGCTTCAATTTTGAATCGTAACCGTCGGCAAAATCCTCCAGGCTTATGTTTATAATAAATAGTCAGGACACGAGGCATTTATTTTATAGGGGAGGAGAGAAGCTGTTGATAAATGGATAGCAGTTTTTCTGCTTGGATCTTCCAACTGCCAAAATCACTGCGTATTTTTTTTGCTGCATTTTTTCCAAGTTGGTCCTGCTGGTCTTTGTTTTGTATCAAAGAATTTAATTTTCCTACCAATTCTTCCTTTGAGCCGGATTCAAAAAGAATGCCTTCAATATTATCTTGAATAAGCTCTGGAATTCCCCCAACTTTTGATGCGATCACCGGTAGGCCGCATCCCATAGCTTCCAGGAGAGCGTTGGGTGTTCCTTCACTGATACTTGGAAGTGCAAAAATATCGGCGGCATTAAACCATTGTGAAAGGGAATGGTGTTCTTTAAATCCCAGTAATTTAATTTTTTGCGCTAAACCTTTAACGCGGATCTGGTTTTCCAGATTTTGTTTTTCTTCACCCTCTCCGATGATATACAAATGCCAGGCAGGGTTTGATTCGGCCAATTCACTGAAGGCATCGATGAGCAATGAATGGTTTTTGGTTTTATTCAGGCTGCCTACTGAAAGAAGAATTTGGTGATTTTCATTAAATCCTAAACTATTTTTGGCTTCAAAGGAGTCCATCGGTTGGAATAGATTTAGATCAATTCCATTGCGGATCAAAAATGTTTTTTCGGGTTTGAAGCCCCTGGAAATTAAATACGATTTTAAACTGATGTCCTCGCAAATGACGGCATCAGCTGAATTTAGAATGCATAATATAATTTTTGATAAAATAGGGATTCGCGCGATAAGTTTATCGGAACCCCAGAGGGTGACGACCACTGGTCTGGGCTTAAATAATCGAACGATAAGGGCGATGATCCCTGAAGCGGACCAGAATGCATGTAAAACCTGTGTTTTACGAACGGACCTTAATGCGGTAAAGAAGAAATTAATTAATAAAAATGGAAGTTGAAACCAAACTAACAATCGTGGTTGGTTGATTATTCCCGATCCATAGGCGAGTTTCTGCCAAGACCTTGGGAAAAAATAAGGAAACCGAATAATATCAAACTTTTCAGAAAGTGGGAGTGATGCAGGATCATCTGGAACAATGACTTCTAATTTAGCTCCCAGATGGGTTAACTCCTGAGCATAGTGAAGTACAAAATTACCAGCAAAATCTCCCTCAAAACGGGGGAATGAGGTGCTCAGGAAGCTGATAGTAACCGGACCACTTTGTTTCATTGTCAAATCATACCAGTAATTCTGGCCAATTTTACTTCTTCTTACAACTTTACGATTAAGGATTTTGCTAAAATAAGGTTTTGCAAACGGCCTTTCTTTGCCGAATTATCAAGCACATTCTTATCTTTTTGCGAGTCATATTTGTTATTTTTTCTATCGCCAAAAGCTTTTTTTAAATATGACATAACCTCTTCCTTGCCATTCTCTGAGATATCAAACATAATTGACCTCAATTTTGGTTCAAAACAATCCCCTTTTTCTCTCGAGAATCGAGAGAAAAAACCCAGAACCCTTAGTTTTTATTTTTGGAAATATTTGTCTATTATCCACATATCTCCTTATTTGTCAATAGGTTAAATGAGGGTAGGTGGCAGATTTTGTTGCTATTGGTATTTAGGGCAATACAAGGTAGAATTTGATCTTTGATTTAAAGATTTAATTTCAACTGGGAGATGCTAATGAGTTTAAGTATGGTGATATCGGTTGGGCTGGGCGGTGTGATTGCGTTTACTGTTATTTATTATTTTATTACAGAGTGGAATGCCGATTAGAAATACCGCAGATAGTTAACTTGTGGCAGGTTGAATAATTAGTGCGAATTCTTTTTTTACAAGAGACTCTTTTTTAATTTTAGGCCATTTTTTTATAGCCGCCTCTGTTTTTAATGCTTGGGATCGGCTACCAATCTTTTTATGGAATACCAGTTTTAGAGGAGCCTTTCCTCTTAAATATTTAGCAGTCTTAGCTCCCCCTTCCTGGTGCTCCTGGAATCTTCTTTTAACATCTTGCGTTATTCCTGTATAAAGATATCCCTCTCTGGTTCTTATCAAATACAAGTGCCACATGCTTTTTAGAGTTTATTTGGATTGAACATCGGTAGAAAGTCAGAGAGTCCTTCTTCTTCCAACTTCTCAACCGGAACAAATCTCAACGAAGCAGAATTAATGCAGTATCTTTTTCCAGTGGGTTTTGGGCCGTCATTAAACAGGTGACCCAAATGGGAATCTGCATTTACCGATCTAACCTCGACCCGGGTCATGTTGTAAGAGGTATCCGTGTGGTTGACTATATTTTCAGGAACCAGAGGTCTTGTAAAAGAGGGCCAACCTGTCCCTGATTTAAACTTATCCTTAGAACTGAACAAAGGTTCGCCTGAAACAATATCAACATAAATGCCGGCCCGTTTGTTGTCCCAATATTTATTCTTATACGGGGGTTCTGTGCCATTTTTCTGAGTAACGTAGTGTTGCAATTTGCTAAGCTTCTTTACGGACTGACTCTTATCTGCAACCCTAATTATTTGCGGTGATTCCAATCGATTCGTGTGGGATATTTTGTATTCCTTATCATCTCCCCAAATTTTATTAATATATTCGTCACGGCCAGAACCTGCACGATAAATTTTGTAACGTATATAACTTTTCTTGAAAAAATCTTGGTGATACTCCTCAGCCCTGTAAAAAGGGGATGCAGCGACTATTGGAGTGATGATTGCTTTTTTGAAACGACCACTTGTCATTAATTTATCTTTAGATTTTTCGGCAATCTCTTTTTGTTCCTCGCTGGTGTAAAAAACTCCCGTTCGGTATTGAGCCCCACGATCTACAAACTGACCGCCATTGTCAGTGGGATTAATATTTCGCCAAAAAACTTCGAGAATGTCTGTATAAGAAATTTTTTCAGGGTCGAAATGAATTTCAACCGCTTCCAGGTGCTGCGTCTGGCCGGATGCTACTTTCTTATAAACAGCGTTTTTCTTTACTCCTCCTGTGTAACCCGAAATTGCTTGTGAAACCCCTGGCAGGTCTTCAAATGGGTGCTCCATGCACCAGAAACAACCCCCAGCAAGAATGGCTATCTCTTCATTCCCTTTCGTGCTTTTGGTGTAGACAATTTCTGGTTGTTTATATGAAACACGGTTTGTATTCTCAGGTAAAAACTTAGTGAGAAGAAAAACGCTGATAAATAATATAAAGGCTGCGTATAGTTTATTCATTTTATTAGTCCTTTTTCAGATTGCACCTGCAAAAATTGAAAGTACTTTTATGATAACAGAACTTTGATATATCTGCATCTAAGTCCCGCTGGAGGTTTAGGGCTTACAAAAAAATTTCTGGAATTTAGGGGGCTCGTAAACTATTTATTTTTGGGGTTATAGGAGGCAGCGGAGTTTAGGGATTTGTTTTTGGGCAATTGAGGTTGAATGCGCATGGCTGTTTGGAGAGGATGGATGGCTTTGTTGAATCGTCCCAGTTTCATATAAATTTGACCTAAAGCGTAATGGGCTTCTGCATTAGTGGGAGACAGTCGAATGGTTTCCTGAATTGATACCAATGCTTCTTTATAGCGATTAGTTAGGAAATACGATAAGGCTAGAAAGTAGTGCGCTTCCTGATAATCGGGATCTAGTTGGATAGTCTTTTTATAATATTGGCTGGCTTCCTGATGCCTTTTGTTGGCGGCGTATGCCAGAGCAAGTTTGAAATTGGCTTCCGCCATATTAGGATCCAACCGAACGGTGGCCTGCAATTGCTTAAGTTTTTCAGGGTGCCGTCCAACAGCCCCATACGCAAGTGCCAAATGGAAATGCGTCTTTGAGTCGCTATCTCGAATTATTAAAGATTTTTCAAGGGGATCAATGGCTTCCTGGTACAGCTCATTTTTCAAATACATCAGTCCCAGGTCTGAAAGTATTTCTGGGTTTTCTGGATTCTTTTCGAGAGCTAATTGCAATGCAGTTATAGAGTTTTCTTCTTTGGAATCCTGAGAAAATGAAGAGGTGGATATGAATACAAAGGCCAGACTTGTGAGTAAAATAATGGTTTTTTTCACAATGGGTACCCTAAAATTGTGGAGGCCATTTCCCCGAAGATTGGGTGGAAAATATATCCTTTTGGAGGGGTACTGTAAAGTCGGAAAGTGTAAAGCTAATCGATTCAAGCTGATTGAAGAGAGGATTTTAAGAGTACAAATTTTAAAAAATTCAATAGAACTAGGGTCGCTGAGAATTCAAAGTGTTAGCAAACCTATTAGCTGGAATTACTAATTTCATAATATTTGTAATAGAAACATTTCCTTGTAATGACGCTATTTAACCGTTCGTTTAGTTCGGTGAAAATCTGAACTCTTACTTAATGTGTTGAACGAAAGCCTGACATCTCATTTATCCAGGTTTTGGATGAAGCTGAAAATATCATCCACCATGCTTTTGAACTCTGGGTTGAAAGTTAACCGTCTGACTGGGTTCCCTTCATTCTTATCAGATTTTTCTCCATATTTTACTTTTGAATTTATATCAATTTCTTGTTTGCAGATTTTTAATTTATCGTCACTGTAGGTATAGGCCAGGCAATTTTTATATTCACCCTTTTCGCCGTAATAATCGTTTGATGGATCAATAGGTAAGGATAAATGGGCGTAGGTTAGGACGCCAAGAATTTCATCATCGATTTTTTGGTGTTTAATTATTCCCCCTGTGCAGTTTTTAACATTATCTTCATTTGTGGTTTCGACGCCGGAATACCAAAGTAATTTATTTTTTTCATTTTTGGTGTGGTTGCAGAAAAAATCTTTTCCCAAATACGGGTCTACTGTGGCATCTGCGGAACTGATTGCCATATAGATAGGGGTTGTGATAGGTGGGTTGTCGGCTGCAAGCTGGCGTAGCTCCTTGGCTAAATAGTGAAATTGGGCGCCGGCGTTTGCTGAAAACGATTCGTATTTAACCTTATCCTCATCGGGTAACAAATCCAACCATCCTGCCTTGGGGATAAATTTTCCTATACTCCCAATAAATCCCGCAACAAAACCTAATGAAGTATTTTCTTTAATACCCGGAGAGATTAAAATCAGACCCTTTATGTTCTTCGGATTTTTTTTCCTTAGCACATGGTGCAGGGAGAGTGAGGCGCCCGTAGAAAAACCTGCGATATACAAATCATCAACGATTCCACTGAAGCTATCTATTCCCGAATCTGTTGCTTCGACCCATTGAGAGTATTTAATGTTTAATAGATCACCCGGTACCGTGCCATGACCGGGTAGAAGGATAGACCTAACCCAAAAGCAATTTTCCTTAAAAATTTTACCAAGATCTCGCATGAGAAATGGAGAATCAGTCAATCCATGGATCAATAAGACTCCTTTAGAAGGCTTCGAATTCCCACATTTTTCTTTGTTGGGTTGATATTCGAAAGGCAGGCGGGCATCAATCCATTTTTGTTTAAGTTCTCCCTTCGTGGCTTTTTTAATATTTTTCTCAGTCTCAGCTATATATGCAGAAAAATCTTTACTCGGAATTGGAATTTGGAATCCTGAAGGGTTGTGCCGTGTTTCCAATTTTCCATTGCAAGAGCACAAACCTAGAGTTATGGATAAAATTAATAAAAAATGGAAAGTTTTGTTTTGAAAAATCATTGCTTCTTATTTAAGACCTCAAATATTTCATTGCTCGGCGTGACAACGAACAAAACAATTTTTATCACCCGATATTTCTGGATATTGTGTGGTGCATTTTTTTGCCAACGAAGAGCTCGGATCTTCATTAAGCTCAACCGGGCAACGCGGATGAAAATGACAAGCGGCGGGTGGTTTAAGAGGTGAG
>JABJCF010000192.1 GCA_018665625.1 Nitrospina sp.
CTGGGGATTGTTTTTTGCGGTTTTTTGAAAAAAATCCAAGGCACCTTCTTTTTCCCCCATTTCCAAAAGGTTGTATCCCATATAAAGGTTGGCAAAACCCAGGTTAGGACTTTTTTCAAGCACCAACTTTAAAATTTCAATGCTTTGTTCGTAATTCCCGATCTGATAAAAACTGTGAGCTAGATTAAGCATGTATTCCAGGTTTTCGGGGTTTTCTTCAATTAGTTTTGTCAGGCGCTGCATTTGTTTACGGCCAGCTTGAAGATGGTAACGGAATAAATCATCATCATCTACCAACGTCATGGCTTTCAAAAGTTGACCGCGATTTCCGTACATCACTCCACGTTGGTAAAGGTCCATCGCTTCAAAGTGAGGTTTGAAATTTTGCCGATTTTCTTCCGAAAAATTTGAAATTTGATTTACGACATCATCAAACCTTGCGCGATTGAACACATACCTTTCTTGTCCGGGCACTCCAATCACATTCCCAAGGTCGAGATAAAACTCAATGGCCGGGCGGTTGTCAGTGATTATAGGAAAACCTTCCCCCAGTGCATGTACCTGTTTGTTTAGCAGCCAGATATTACTTAAAAAAGAAAAGATGTCAGGGATTTCAATATCTGCTAACGCTTTTTTTATTTCTGGTTCTTGCAAGCGTTCGTTCAGTTTATTGAAATCGATATTAATGGGTTCATCGGAACCGATGATCAGGATTTCGTTAGCGACTGATAGCCAACCCATCGTATAAGGAAAAACTGAATGAAATGTTTTGAAGTGCATGGCAACTTCTTTTTCCCCCTGGCTATGCAAGGGAATCCATTGGACAGCTATGCCGCCAGGCTTCAATTTGTTTTTCTGTAGTTCGTAATATTCCTGGGTATACAGGTTGACGGTAAATGCTGTACGAGGGGGTGGTGGTTCTGAGGTAATAACATCGTAAAGTTTATGGGTTGTTAATAAATGGTTACGTCCATCTTGAATGACAAAGTTGACTTTAGGGTTTACTAGGACATTGTGATTTTCATCTGCGAACATTCTTCCTGCATTAATGACGCTGGAGGAAAGCTCGAGGCTGTCAACGGTTTTGACTCGAGGATGTATTCCTGCTGCCCCTGTGGTCTGACCGGTTCCAAAGCAGACGACGAGAACATCGTCCGGTTTATCTACCAGCAAGATCGGAATATGGGCCAGTAGTTTCATATAACGAGAAGCGATCATGTTCGAGGCCGACATGGATATGCCGTTGGTGATCAATCGTTTCGCGTATGGATCAAGCATTCCGTATTCGTCTTCAAAAACTGCGACGGTATCGGATAAACCTTCTTCAAAATACATCAGCTTATTGATATTTCGTTTTCCCGCGCTATCTCGCATGAAAAAAGAATTCAATAGATCATTGGGGATGGCCATATTGACAAACAAAATCAGAGAAGCAAAAATCACGGTCAGTCCTTTTCTAACCGCTGGCGCTAAATAGTCCCCGGTACGAAACAAAAGAACCATTGTCAAAAGATTGATTGTCGCTAGAAGCGTGAGGCTAACCTGACTGCCAAAATTGGGCAGGAAAAGGAATCCAGCAAAAAGAGAGCCAAATATGGCACCCATGGTGTTGGCTGCATAAACCTGTCCGGTGGCCTGACCTACATTTTCATGCTTTTTAGATATCAGTTGAATAAGTATTGGAAAACACATTCCAAGGAGCAAAGTAGGGACCAACATTAGAGCCGCTGAATCTTTAAAATACTTCCAGAAAGTTGCAAAAGGATTTCCCAGATTGTATGCATTCCAGGGTGGGGATAAAATGGAATCCAAACCGTAAATGGAACCGATCACATAAATTCCTACTCCGCCTTGCAAGGCGATGAGAATCGTCCGTAAGTTTTTGATCTTTGAAAGCAGGGGAATGAGTAAAAGACTTCCCAGAAATATTCCGAGTAAAAATACAGTGAGCATCATGCTAAATGAGTAAACTGTGCTGGCGATGCTGAAGACAAGCAATCGCGTCCACAAAACCTCATAGGCGAGAGCCGTGAATCCGCAAATGAAACTGATTCCCATCCAAAACTTTTGTTCTGGGCTCCAGACAGCCTTTGGAATTTTGATTTCCGGGAATTTGAATTTTAAAGAGTCACCATATTCCTTATAAATGCTCAATGCGCTGATGCCGATAAATAGGTTCCCAGCTGCAGCAATCAATACGGTTTGCAACACACCGAATGTTCCCATTAAAAAGAACCCAGTTACCAGGCAGCCAAAGGCGGCTCCCAAAGTGTTGAGTGCGTATAGCAGGCTCACTTGTTTTCCTATACGCTTGTCATCAGTAACGCAATATTTGCTGATTAGGGGAAGGGTGGCCCCCATAAATGTGGTTGGAACCAAAATTAATGTGAAAGAAAAAAGTACCTTCAAAAAGTTTTGTAGAAGAGAAGTTTCAGGGATGAAACGGTGGAATAGGGAATATACCTCTGCAAAATTAGCAAACAATAGAGAAAGTAGAGCGGCGCTGACAAATATCAATACTTCTATCCAGCCGTATACTTTAAGTGCTTCGGCAGAAGAGTCTGGGTTATTAAGGGATAATCTATCTGCTGCAAAACCAAAGAGGTAGCTGCCAAGGCCTAACCCTGCCATGAATGCAGCGAGCACCACAGATACCGAAAAAACGGTGTGCCCAAAAACCAGAGTGAGCATTCTGGTCCATACGATTTCATAAATCAGGGCTGTAATGCCCGAAGCGAAAAACAGAAAATATACTATGGGAGAACGCTGCATACTTTTTGACAGGTCTTAATTAAAGGTTGAACAAGATATTACGCGAAAAATCGAAATCAGCCCGATTCTTTTTTTAATGCATCTTTTGCTGGTTTGCATCACCGGCAAACCTTTAAATTAATTGACATTGATCCAGGCTTCAAGTAATTTTTATAAATACCTGCGTTTTAATGTTTGGAACCACTTAATTAATCAGAATCCTATTAAAATGCATGGTAAAAAAAGCCCCAATGTGGGTTTCGCAATTACAATAAAGGTCTTTCTAAATGGGAACGCAAGGAATAAAAATCGCAGATGCAGACCATCCTTACGCAAAAGAAAATGGGGTAGAGTGGGCGGAGGAGGCTTGGGAACGTGTGAAACATGCGCCAGAATTTGTTCGTCCTGGAATCCGTAAGCTTATGGTGCAGCGTTGCGTGAAACGTGGTTATAAAATTGTTACATCTGATTTTTTAACGGAAATCCGCAATGAGTCGATGATGTTGGTGTCGAAGCGGGTAAAGGGCTTTGGGTTTGAAGAGTTGACGATGGATGCCTTCGATGTCGCTAAAGAAAAAATGCGGGAAAGTCCGCGCAAGGTGGAAGTGATAGAAGAAATCGAAGATTTTCTTTCAATGCGAACAGAAAAAAAAGACGATATTGTTGAAAAATTCAAAAACTACATGGAAGTCACTCCTACCTCAGGGGTTCCCTGGAGCAAAGAAGCCAAGGAGAAAATGGAAAAGGTGCCTCCTTTTGTACTCGGTATGGCCAAGCAAACGATTGAAGGGCGGGCTCGGGAAAGAGGCGACAAAATGATCACCCCCGATATTATCGATGAAGTTTTCACCAACATTATGCCATCCTCCGCAAAAGAAGCGATGGGCATGGAAGTGACGGAGGAAGACCTTAAGCAGGATGAGCAAATTGACAAGCAAAAGGACGAGCCCGTTCAGGTCTCTATGAAATGGGAAGACGATGCGCTGGAAAAAGTATCTAAAATCCCAATTCCTTTTATTCGTAATATGGCAGTCAAACGCATTGAACAAGAAGTAGCTAAAGAAGATAAAGAAGTTGTGACGATGGATTTGTTCGAAAAATACCGGTTTACTTTTTAATCGAAATCCCTCCCTAGCCTGCCCTAATCCCCTTGGGGAAATTAGAAGGAAATATTATTTTATTTCTTCTGCCAATCTTACACAGTGTTATATGGGTATTCGACCCACCGAAACCAGTACTCCAAAATCATTTGTATCCCGGTTTTGAACTTCTCTATTTGGGAAGGTTTTTGTATATAGGAGTTTGCCCCAAGGCTATAGGCTGAAAGAATATTGTCTTTATTCTTTGAAGATGTGAAGATGACAGTAAACAGGTTTTTCAGTGCGGGATTTTTTTTCATTTCCTGTAAAACTTCCAAACCATTTTTTTTTGGCATATTTATATCCAAAAGGATCAAGGAGGGTATGGGGGATTTTAATGGGTCCTGCCACTCATTTTGGCGCAGAAGATAATTCATCGCTTCTTCACCATCTTTTACCCAGCGAACATCACAATCAAATTCGCTATTTTGCATGGAATTTGTGATCAAAAAGTAGTCGTCTTCATCATCTTCTACTATAAGAATGACGTGCTTGTTCTTATGTTCAGTCACTCATTTGTTCCTGCTTTTTGGGTAATTCGATAATGAAAGTGGCCCCCTCCTGCAATTTACTATTTGCAGAAATCATTCCTCCGTGTTGGTCCACGATTTTTTTACAAATCGCCAGGCCCATCCCAGTGCCTTCAAATTCATCTGCATGATGCAGGCGTTGAAAGGGTTTGAAAATTCGATCAAGATATTTTTCATCAAAACCGATTCCATGATCTATGATGGTGATTTTATAACCCCTCTCCGGTAAATCAATTGCTTGCCCTTTTATTGCAATAGAAGGGGGCTCATCCTTTTTGCAATATTTTATTGAGTTACTGATAATGTTTTGAAATAAATGGAACAGTTGAAATTGATTTCCTTCTAAAACCGGTAAATCAAATAGCTTTACCTTTGCACCAGACTTTTCTATCGAAGCCTCTAAATCGAGAAGGACTTGTGAAACAACATCTTTTAAATCTACGGGCTCCATTTTTCTTATTTGATATGAATCTAAAGTAGAAAAACTGACCAGGTCGTCAATGAGGTTTTTTAGACGCCTTGAAGAGTTTTCTATTTTTTGTAAGTAATAGATGTCTTTTTCATCGATAGCTTTGGAATGTAACTTTATGAGGTCACCAAAGGAAATAATTTTTCGTAGGGGTTCTTGTAAATCGTGTGAGGCAATATGGACAAAGTCTCTTAATTCTTCGTTGATGGTCTCAAGATTTTGGTGAGAAGTTCTGAGACGGTCCGATATCTTTTTTCTCTCCAGAGCCGACCCGGCATATTTCGCAAAGATTTCCAGGATCATTTTCGCCATTTCCGGGTCTACAATGGGGTCGGAGTGCATTACGGAAAGAATGCCCAGCAGTTTCCCCGAAGCATCAAAAAAAGTAACACCCATATAACTATCAACTTGCATATCGGTCAGAATTTGATCTTCTGGAAAAATTTCCTGAATTTTTTGAGAGCAGTAAAAGGTTCCTAAATTCACAGCTTGCTCGCAGGGAGTGCCGGGAAGTTTATAGATCGTATTGTCAATAAAATCGTTTTCACACCAATTTGCATGTGTTTGCACTAAATCATTTTCAATAAATTCGCCAATGAATGCATTGCGGACTTGTAAGGCGGAGGCTAAATTTTTAACCAGCAGTTTAAAGAAAGACTCATCGTTATAGGCGGTTGCGCAACCTTCTACCATGCTGCGCAGCCTTTGATGGAAGAGTTCGTTTTCTTTTTCAGCTTCTTTTTCATTTGTAATGTCAACTGCCATTTCCATGACCAGATTTGAGCCATCAATGTCCTGGAACGGGGTTTTTACGGTCAGGTAGGTTCGACCATCCAGAGCGGTCCAAATAGAATCGGTAGTCTCATTGGTTTCGAACACTTTAAAAGTTTTGCATATTTCGCAAGGTAATGACCTTTGATGCATAAGTTGGTAACACTTTCCCCCTTCTTTGGGGTTTCCAAATCGTTCACGAAATATTTTATTAGCGAATGGAACCGAATGATCTGGAGCTTGTAAATGAAAACAAACTGGCAGGTTTTCAAGCATATTGAAAAAGTTTTGTTGGTCTTTTAACAAGCGCTGCTTTAATTCATTTCTTTCAATGAACTGACCAATTTGATTACCGAGGCTGCTAATCAGTTGGGTTATGCCTTCGTTGGGTTCAATGGCTTTTTTGGAGAAAACCTCGATCAAACCGACCATGTTATTAGATGTGACTATGGGAAAACCTAAGCCTGATTGCAACCCTGATTTTAATGCAAATGGCGATCTCGGGAAATTATTGTCCTGGGTTACTTTATGAATCCAGTGAGGCTTGCAATCTTCCCATACTCGACCTGGAAGGCCTTTTCCCTTTTCAAATACCATCTCATAAGACTTCTCAACAAACTCTGTGAACCGTTCAATATTTTTCGGGGAATGCCAGGAGTGATAACAACGCAGGATTTGGTTTTCCTGATCGAGTACCCAGTAAAATATTAAATCCCAATTCATGAATTCGCAGATGGTCTGCAATACTTTTGGGCAAACGTTTTTCAGGTCGTCGGATTTTGCAAGAATGGATGTCAAATTATGCAGTAAATCTCTCCGGGCATCGGCTTCTCTTCTTTCGCTGATGTCCCGTATAGTCCCTACAAAAAATTTATGGTTGTCTAAATCTATAGGATTAGCCGCAAGTTCTATAGAAAATATAGAACCATCTTTCCGCAAAGCTGTTAATTCTCTCCAAACCCCTATGAGGTCAGATTTCCCGGTGCGTAAATATTTCTGAATATAATTGTCATGTTCACTCTTATAAGGTTCGGGCATTAACAAGGAAATATTTTTCCCCACTACCTCATGGGCCTGATAACCGAAAAGAGATTCGGCTGCTGGATTGAAGGTCTGGATAATGCCTTTGTCGTTAATAACGACTATTCCCTCTACAGTGGCATTAATGACAGCTTCAAAACACCCTTCCGCTTTCTCATGGGATAGGGAATGGCTATTTAGCGTTTCCTCAGGCATTTCTGTCTTCCAAACTTAATAGATTTATCTCTTGATTATTAGTATCTAGAATAGTCAAAAAGCCCTTTAATGCCTAATGTTTTCCCCCTTTAAGTTTATTGGGATGGCGATAATGATTGTTTTTTCATGTTTTATTATGGGTAGATGGAATTTCTTTAATTCTCATCCGGTGACTTTTTGGGCGAATAGAGATATTATTATTGAACCTTAATTAAAGTTAAATTTATTTTCCAGCGTGACCCCGTATTTTTAGGGTTTTTTATTTGGCATTTGGCCAGACTTTACAGGCGGTGGAAGGTTTTTTAGGAATTGCCATGTCAATTGGTGTCGAAAATAAAAAGCATTGGATTTCTGAAAATATAATCCTCCTATTGGTTCAAGGAATCTTTGCGATTGCCATATTTACCATCGACTTGAAGATAGAACTTGGGGTTGCAGCGGGAGTGCCCTACATCTGTCTTGTGCTGGTTGCACTTTGGTCTAAAAAGAAACGTTTGATTTGGATCGCTGCAGCTTTAGGAACTATTTTGACTATTATAGGGTATTTGCTTTCCCCAATTGGTGGAGAACCCTGGAAGATTTTAGCAAACCGGTTTCTTGCCGTTTTTTCTATATGGGTGACTGCCTTCATTGGTTATTTATTCAAAAAAAATGAAACAGCATTGCAACAAATCAATGAAAAGTTAGAAGAGCAGGTTGAAAAAAGAACTCATCAGTTAAAATCGACCAATGATTATCTAAAGAGAGAAATTCAAGAAAACATAAAGGCCAAGGAAAGGCAGGAAGGACTTTACGCTAAGCATTCAGCGCTTTTGGAAACGGTTGGGGTAGGGATATTTGGATTGGACAGAGAGGGGCGCGTCACATTTTGTAACCCCTCAGGAGCAGCAATGATAGGGTTTTCCCCGGAAGAGCAGTTTGGGAAAAACCAGCATAAGTTGATTCATCATTCTCACCCAGATGGAAGTGAATACGATATTGATCATTGCCCCATCTACAATACTTTAAAGTATGGAGCAAGTTATAGAATTTCAGAAGATGTTTTTTGGAAAAAAGACGGTTCTTCTTTTCCAGTTGAATACTTGAGTTCTCCGGTTATTGAAGGGGGAGAA
>JABJCF010000193.1 GCA_018665625.1 Nitrospina sp.
CAGATCATCGAAGAGTTCATGGAAGAGCCCATAAAAACCCATTGTAAGGAAATGAGTGAAAAGCAGTTGGCATTTGTGCTTGAGAGCATGACTATAGCGACTAACAATGATATTCCCGTAATGGTTGATACAGAAACAAAGCTCGAAAAAACTTCTTCAGAAGGTAAGACCTTCACCTACCACTACACCCTGGTCAATTTCATGGCGAACATGATCAACTCAGAGCAGTTCAAAGCATCCATGGCACCTAATATAGTCAAACAGATGTGCAACAACACGACTATGCGCAGTTATATGGATATGGGGGCAATTCTCGAGCATAGTTACAAAAGCAAAGACCAATTACCAATCTTCGCCATGCAAGTGGTTAAAGCCGATTGCAAACCCTCCGACTACGGCATGTAGGCGAACATACATTCGCGAGTAGTGTGCTCCCCTGCTCTATAGCTATTTATTTTTTCAGAGCTCTCGCCTTCGAGTAGCGAAATCCCAAATCAAGACTTATGTTTAATGAAGGTTTTTGAAAAACCTCATACCTTCATTCTTAAAGAGGCCAAGACTTCTTATGAAACATAAAACACATACCTTCGCAAAAGAAGAAAAGATAGAAGAAACCATAGGCGAATATATGACCTCGCCAGTGCAAAGCGTTACAGGCGATACAACGATCTTAGAAGTTTCTCAACTAATGGCAGAAAAAAATATCGGCTCGGTGCTGGTAAAAAACGGCGCAGAGTTTGTCGGCATTATCACTGAGAGAGACTTAACGCGAAAAGTCATCGGTCAAGGGCTAGACCCTAAAACCACGCCGGTGACAGAAACCATGAGCAGTCCGCTAATCGCATTGGATGGCGATCAACCGGTGACAGAAGCCAACCAGTTCATGGCGAAACATAAAATCCGCCACCTCGCCGTAACCGTAGAAGGAAAAATCTCAGGAATCATTTCCGTCAAAGACTTGGTTGCATTCTATGCCAATCCTCGGTTGAGGCATTAAGCGGCCCCGCGGCCGCCGGTAACTACTTGGCGCAGTGCCAAAATGTTGTCCCGATCCAATAGAAATATTGCACCTTGTAGGGGTTTTAACCGTAAGTGATTTGAAAAGTTCTCTTCAAGAATATAAAACGCCAAGAACATGACGAGCGGAATTTAATTGAGGTAAAGCAGAAAATTTGTCGTCTATTTCTTCTGTGCATACGAGCACCGAATCACCGCGCCCGCCTATGGATTCAAATTGACGAATATGTGGGGCTTCGGGAATGGGCTCTCCAACACGTTTTAAAAAATCACCTTTAGAGGTAGAGATTGCCACAATAGAGCCTTCGTTAGATTTTAGTTGATTTGGCAATAAAATTTCGCCACCTAATATTTTTTGTCCTTCTAACGCTAACGGTAGAGCACTAGCACCTCTGACTTGAAAAATAACTTTGATCTTTTTTAAATAACTTGAGTCTGAAACTAATAAAGCTTCTTCAGTAGGTTTTGGGAAAACGGGTTGGTCATCGAAAAGTATCCCCATTACTTTTAATAGCCTAACTTCTTCTTTGTGGACAAGTAAGGTAGGTGGCCGATTTTTCGGGTTTTCTGCTTCTGAACTCAATACGATGAATTGTTTGTTTAAATTTGAAGTTAAAAGGCGTCGTGCCCACACCTTATCATTCCAGAGCGCGATTACTAAAGCCTGATCAGGGACTATCTCTTCACTTAAGCTGACTACTACTTTATTATATTTTGTTCCGGAAAAACCTAAGTTTTGGGAGTTAATATTATAGATACAAAAACTATTGAACCAATTACTTGAAAAATTATCATCAGTCTCATGTGTAATTCCTATGGACTGTTCAGAGGAGAAAGCAGCTAGATTCTCAAAAACTGGCACTTCAAAAATGGGGAATTCTATGGGCGAAGGGATTTCTGGCTTATCTTTAAAAGGACCTTCAGGAACCCGTCTTAACCAGCGCTCATATTCTTCATGTGTGTTTTCAATTATTTCTGAAACCCGTTTACAATCATCCATTCTTTTTAATACATCATCGTAAGTAATTTGATCTTCATCACCATGATGGCTTTGGTTCAGTAATTCAAGAAAAGCACTTTTACTTTTTAATGCTGGATCGGAAACAAATTTATTAAAAACTTTACTGGTAAAGCCGCTATGTTGATTGTTTACCCGTGAACGCACTGCACCAACAAGATCGGAAAGTCCTGGTTTTTCTGGAAGACCTGGATCATGAGTATCAAAAAAATCTTTTAACCGGTTTTCAATGTAAATTCTAAGATCTTTTACATAATCGCGGGCTGGTTGATGTTTATTTTCATTTTCTGGTTGTTCAAATAGTCTTCTTTTTTCGTTA
>JABJCF010000023.1 GCA_018665625.1 Nitrospina sp.
TCAAGGCCCACGGTGTTTCTATTATTGGATACACCGATTTCCCGAGCCGCATGGCAGCACAGGCCAGTCAGCTATATGGTACGAATTTGCGCCATTTGTTGACAGACATGTGTAAAGAAAAAGACGGTAACGCCAAAGTCGATTTTGAAGACGAGGTCGTTCGTGGAGCTACGGCAGTGAAAGCAGGAGAAATTACTTTCCCGCCGCCAGCCCCAAAACTATCGGCAGCACCTGCAAAACCGGCAGAGAAACCCATCGAAGTAAAACCTGTCGAAGAAAAATCTTCGGTGATGGGCCCTCTCATCACATTTGGCGTGGGTGCTTTAGGCCTGTTTGGACTGGGAGCAATTGCACCCGCCTCATTCATGGCGCATTTCACGGTTTTTGTGTTGGCCTGTTTCGTGGGTTACATGGTTATCTGGAATGTGTCGGCGGCTTTGCATACTCCACTTATGAGTGTGACCAATGCCATCAGTAGCATCATTGTTATCGGTGCTATCTTACAAATCAGTTCAGGGAATCAAGCGATCATGTGGGTTGCGGGGTTCGCAGTGCTGATTACATCTATTAATATTGTAGGCGGATTCGCGGTTTCGCGCCGCATGCTTGAAATGTTTCGCAAATAGGAGGCGAGAAGATGAGTGAAGGAATCATAACCGCCTCTTATGTCGGGGCAACAATACTTTTTATTTTAGCATTGGGTGGACTGAGCAATCAGGAAACCGCAAGGCGCGGTAACCTTTATGGAATGATCGGCATGGCTGTGGCGTTGATCGCTACTATATCCGGTGTAACAGGCAATATGAGCATTCTCATAGTCGGCCTGGTATTGGGTGGCACCATCGGTCTGGTTCTGGCAAAACGTGTGCAAATGACAGAAATGCCCGAGCTGGTCGCCATGCTTCACAGCCTTGTAGGGCTTGCGGCCGTATTGGTTGGATTCGCAAATTTCATGGATCCCGAACGATTAAGTCATTACAGCGGTATCGAGTTAACCATTCACGATGTGGAAACTTATTTAGGCATCCTCATCGGTGCAATAACCTTATCGGGTTCTGTCATTGCGTTTGGGAAACTGAGCGGAAAAATAGGCGGTAATCCAATGCTGCTACCAGCGCGGCATTTTCTTAATCTCGGTCTATTGATCGCTTCCATCTGGTTGTGTGCAGAATTTGTCGAACAATCGGCTGCAGGCGGCGGAACAATGCCTTTGCTGATTATGACCGGCATTGCATTGCTATTCGGAATTCATATGGTTATGGCAATTGGTGGAGCAGATATGCCGGTTGTTGTTTCCATGCTTAATAGTTATTCCGGCTGGGCGGCATCAGCAACCGGGTTCATGCTCAATAACGATCTCCTGATTGTTACTGGTGCGCTGGTGGGTAGTAGTGGTGCGATTCTGAGTTACATCATGTGTCGCGCAATGAACCGCAAGTTCATTGCCGTTATCGCAGGTGGATTTGGTACTACCAGCGGAGGTGGCGGTGGTGCTTCCGTTGAAGAGCAGGGAGAAGTCATCGCATTGCAGGCTCCAGAAGTCGCAGCTTTATTGAAAGAATCAAAAGAAGTCATGATCATTCCAGGTTATGGAATGGCCGTGGCGCAGGCTCAACATATCGTCAATGAAATAACGAAAACACTTCGCGCTAAAAAGATTAATGTGCGTTTCGGAATTCATCCGGTAGCAGGGCGAATGCCAGGGCATATGAACGTCTTGCTTGCAGAAGCCAAGGTGCCTTACGATATCGTTTTTGAAATGGATGAGATCAATGACGACTTCCCAAAAATCGATGTTTCCATCGTTATTGGCGCGAACGACATTGTTAATCCATCCGCACAAACCGATCCAGACAGTCCTATAGCCGGTATGCCGGTTATGGAATGTTGGAAAGGTGAAACAACTATTGTTTTGAAACGCGGAATGGCGACGGGTTATGCTGGCGTACAAAATCCACTGTTCTTTAAAGAGAATACACGGATGTTGTTCGGAGATGCCAAGAAGAGCCTGGACGAGGTTTTCAAAAACCTTTAAGCACGTTTTATCAAGCCTCGTCCATATCTTCGGAAATGGACGGGGCTTTTTTTATTTCAACGGCAGGCTAAATACCAGACGCCCTTTGCCTGACGAGATCAGCATCTGGTTGTGCGCGTAGTCAAACGAAATTCCCGAAGGATCAAGTATGTTCTGCCGCACAATTTCCTGAAACGAAAAATTACGGATTCGATAAACCTTGCCCGCCCCCCTATCTGAAACCAAAAGGTTTCCCTGCCGATCCCAATCGACTCCATATAAACTTTTAAATTTCCCATTCACAAGGGAAGTGATTCCCCCTTCCATACTCACACTTAAAATACGGTGTCGACTGAGAACGATAAGCCTGTTTCTTGGCATATCAAAAGCAATCCCTGTAGGAAAACCCAGATTGGGGCTTCTCGCCAATATAGAAACGTTAAATGCGTTGCGCGTATCAATTTTATAAATTGCGTTTCTTGGGCCATCGCTGACAAACAATTGCCCCTCATTTCCAAACACCAAATCTTGTAAAGAGTTTCCAGCAATACCTAATAGATCAATAATGCCTAAAGATGCTCCGGTGGTTTTATTAAAACGATAAATTGATTTGCCATCGGCAACATAAAGTTGGTCGCCGGAAATGGCTAATCCTTTTGGAGCGTTTAAGACAATCCCGTTTTTACCACCTTCTAAAAAAATGGCGCGCTTGCCGGTGGCGTCCACTTTCCAGATGAACCCGGTTGTTTGCGTGTGTCCAGAAATATAATAGACTCCGGTTGCAGGATCGACGATCACGCTTTCCGGATTTTGCAGTCCACCTACTTTAAAAGCAGAGGCATTCTGCGAAACAAGGATAAGCAGGAAGATAATTAATAGTTCTGTTAGAATCTTTTTCATAGAGGAGTAATAAAAATATTTTATGTGTATGTGTTTTGAAATTAGGAAGTTACGTATTTTCAAATCACCCTCACCCCAGCCCTCTCCCCTGGAGGGAGAAGGTTAGGATGAGGGGGCTAAATAAGAATTTCACCTTATTATTTATTTACACAGTCTTAAGGTTAGCATGCCAAAACCAGCCAACAAAAAAGAAATTTATTTAGGAATGGCGTTGATCGGTACAACGGGAATCCTGATCGGGCTGGTGATGGACAGTCCCTTACTGATGGCAATAGCCGGATTTTTAGGGATGGTGGTCGGTGGCTTTGTCGGCTGGATCGGCGGAAGACGTTTTATGGTGATTATTTGTCTGGGTGTATTGATTGGAGCTTACCTGGGATATCGAACCGGCGACCGCGATATATTGATTATAGCGGCAGGCACCGGCGGCGCCATTGCAGGATTCATGGGCGCACAAATCGAATCGTTTTTTAACCGCAACTAAAATTTCTCCCAAACCTGAAATTTTATGTCGAAATTTTATAAAACACCGGTTATCCTTAAATAACAATAAATAGTCCTAGGAAATATCAGCAGCAAGGAAAGCTTGTAAATTTGAGGTTTGGAGCTCTAGTTCATGGCCACAGATATCATCGACCACAAACAGTTGGAAGAAAGGCAGCGCCAAAGCGAGATCATTGTATCCAGCACCACTGGCATCCTTGCCTTGCTGGACAAAAATTATACCTACGTCACTGTTAATCCCGCATATCTAAGGATAGTGAAGAAAAAATATGATCAGGTAATTGGGAAAAAAGCGATCCAAATATTTGGAGAAGCATTTTTCAATAAGGTGATTAAACCGAATGGCGACCTTTGTTTAACGGGCGAAGAAGTTCACTTTGAAGAGTGGTTTGATTTTCCTGCTACAGGAAAAAGGTATATGGAAATTAACTACTATCCTCATTTCGGAGTTGATAATGAGATCAAAGGATTCGTAGTAAGCGGAAGGGATATCACCGACCGCAAGCAAGCAGAAGAGGAGTTGGAAAGATACAGAAACCAGCTTGAAGAACTGGTTGAGGAGCGGACTCAACAATTAGAATTATCACAGAGACAGTTACTGCATTCTAAGAAACTTGCATCACTGGGCAAACTCACAGGGGCCCTTTCCCATGAGTTCAACAACCCACTTCAAGGACTTAGAAATATTCTGGATATATTAAGTGGCTCGGATCTTTCTGAGAAGGAAGTAAAACTGGCAAAATTAGGAATATCTGAATGTGATCGGATGGCAAGGATGATTTTCGGTCTCAGGGATTTTTACAAGCCCACAACTGGAAAAACTTCTCAAGCTTGTATTAACAAA
>JABJCF010000194.1 GCA_018665625.1 Nitrospina sp.
CAATGCCATGGACATGATCGGCGTGATGATGGGTGTACAACACGGTGTCAATTTTATTGATGTTGTAGCGAAGACACTGTTGTCTAAGATCAGTGGAAGTATCCACCAAAATTGTGTGATCATTCTGCCTCACTAGAATCGATGAGCGCAGGCGTTTGTTCCGTACATCATCAGACTGGCAAACTTCACAGGTGCAGCAGATGGATGGAACACCTGTCGAGGTTCCGGTGCCTAAAAACAAAATTTCCATAATTATCGATTCGGTCAGAGTTAGAAAAATCAGTGTTCTAGCTGGTCGTTCATTGTAAGAAGAGGGTTTGGGCGTGTCAAGAAATGGGCTCTTATTTTCCTCATTTATGGCAATTGAATGCGTCTGGAAAACTATGGTAAAGTAGGCCACCATATATTACTGATTCTATTATTAGGAGTTAAACATGTCTGCACTAGTTGCCAAACCTGCACCAGACTTTACAGCGCAAGCGGTAATGCCTGATGGCAGTTTTAAAGAAATCAAACTTTCTGACTATAAAGGGAAGTATGTCATTTTATTTTTCTATCCTTTAGATTTCACTTTCGTTTGTCCTACTGAAATCATTGCTTTCAGCGAAAAAATGGATGAGTTTAAAAAACGAAATACCGAAGTGCTTGGAGTTTCCATTGATAGTCATTTCTCTCATCTGGCTTGGAGAAATACCGATCGCAAGAATGGTGGATTAGGCGATATCGCATACCCTCTCGTTGCCGATCTGAATAAGAAAATCACTTATGATTATGGCGTTATGCACGAAGCGGGCATTGCCTTCCGTGGCTTGTTCCTGATCGATAAGGATGGCGTGGTTCAGCATCAATTGATCAATAATCTTCCGCTGGGCAGAAATATTGACGAAGCTTTGCGAATGGTCGACGCGCTTCAATTCCACGAGAAAAACGGAGAAGTTTGTCCGGCGAACTGGAGTGAAGGTTCTGATGGAATGAAGGCTGATCCTAAAGGATCAAAAGAGTATTTCGAAAAGAACAACTAAGGCCTCGATGAGGCTTAGCATTTAATATGGAAATAGGGCGTTACGAATCGGTGACGCCCTATTTTTATTTGTACCGGCGAACCGGTAATAGAAAAGGTTTTTTAAATGATTCTTCTTTGTAACGATGATGGATTCAATGCTGAGGGCTTGCGTGTTTTGCGTAAAGAACTCCTGGCATTAGATGAGGTTGTAATTGTCGCACCCGAAACAGAACAGAGCGCGATGGGCCATGCAATAACCCTGAACGAACCCCTAAAGGTAAGAAGGGTGGAGGAAGAGGGCGAGTTCATAGGCTATGCAGTCAATGGAACTCCGGCAGATTGTGTCAAACTCGCGATCACGGTCTTGTTGGAGGAACCTCCCAAACTCGTTGTTTCTGGAATCAACATGGGGGGCAACCTCGGTATATGTGCACTTTATTCAGGTACGGTTTCTGCTGCCACCGAAGCGATGGTTATGGGTGTGCCGAGTATTGCAGTTTCTCTGGACACTTATGAAAACCCGGATTTTAATCCAGCCGCGAAATTCATTCACAAATTGATTCCACAGTTACTTGAAAAAGGTTTGCCTGAGGGGGTGGTTTTGAACATCAACGTGCCTCCCGTTCCCGAATCAGAATTTGCAGGAGTGGCTATTACTCGGCAGGGTAAGTCGCGGGTGATAGAGGAATTCGATTGCAGGAAAGATCCGCGTGGTAGAACTTATTACTGGTTGGCCGGAGAAATGCTTTTTGAAGAAACGGAAGAGGGGGCCGACTGCGTGATGATAGCCAAAAAATATATTTCAATTGCCCCGATCCATTTTGATCTCACCCATTACCCCTCCATCGACGCATTGAAGGATTGGGAGCTGGAAATTTAAACCGGTGCTTGCTGGGTGTGGAAGTTGGTGGCTTGCTGGAATTTGTGCCCGACTGCGATCAGATTCGCTTCATCAAAATGTTTACCCATCAGTTGTAATCCTACCGGAAGGTTTTCTCCTCCAACAAATCCACAAGGAATTGACATCGCCGGGATGCCCGCCAGGTTGGCAGAGATAGTGTAGATATCCGCTAGATACATCTGCAAAGGGTCATCCAGTTTTTCCCCAAGTTTGAATGCGGGATAAGGAGTGACCGGCGCGGCTATGACATCGCATTTTTCCAATGCGTTTTCGAAATCTTGTTTGATAAGCGTTCTTACTTGTTGGCCTTTTAAATAGTAGGCGTCGTAATAACCGGAACTGAGCACAAAGGTTCCCAAAATGATGCGGCGTTTGACCTCTTCTCCGAACCCTTCTTCGCGGGTATTTTCGTACATATTGACAAGGTTGTCGGACTTTTGTGATCGGTGACCGTATTTGACTCCATCGTATCGAGACAGATTGGTACTGGCCTCGGCACAGGCAATGATGTAGTAGGCCGCGACAGCGTAATCGAGATGCGGTAGAGAAACTTCTACCGTTTGCATGCCCAACGATTCAAGTGTGCGAATGCCTTCCTGCACGGCTTTTTCCACTTCAGGTTGCATGCCGCCGGTAAAATATTCTTTTGGGATGCCCAGTTTCATTCCCTTCACATCCTGCTGCAGGGCCTGAGTGAAATCGGGTAGCGGTACATCGGCAGAGGTGGAATCTTGTTTATCTTTTCCTCCAATCACATTCAAAAGAGTTGCGGCATCGGCAACGGATTTTGTAATGGGTCCGATCTGGTCTAAAGAGGATGCAAAAGCCACGAGCCCGAATCGGGATACGCGTCCGTAGGTGGGTTTGAGTCCGGTCACGCCACAAAATCCTGCTGGCTGACGAATGGAGCCACCGGTATCGCTACCTAGTGCTGCAATGCATTCATGCGCCGCAACTGCCGCTGCGGAACCACCACTGGAGCCTCCGGGAACCCGGTCGAGTGCCCACGGGTTTTTGGATGGATGATGCGATGAGTTTTCGTTGGAGGAACCCATTGCGAACTCATCCATGTTGGTTTTGCCGACGATCACGGCACCCGCCGCATGGAGACGGTTCACAACCGTTGCGTTATAGGGTGCGACAAATTGGTCGAGAATTTTTGATGCGCATGTTGTGCGACTGCCCTGGGTACAGATCAAATCTTTTAAAGCAATAGGCACACCCAGTAAAGGCTGTTCTTCCCCCTTGGCTATTCTTGCATCGGCTGCTTTGGCTTGCTCTATGGCTTTGTCCCGCATCAAATGAGCAAAGGCTTTTACTTTGTCTTCCACCGCATCAATGCGTGCAAAAACGGCTTCTGTCAATTGGACCGAAGAAAGTTTTTTGGACTTCAGTAGTTCGCGTGCCTGGGTAATGGAAGTGCGGTGCATGAGATTATAATATTTTAGGTACTTCGTAATGCCCTTTGCTATGTGCGGGGGAATCGTTAATCGGGTCCTGCTGGGTGAGGGGTTCCGTAGGAACATCTTCGCGGAAAACGTTATTCAATCCCAATACATGTGCAGTGGGTTCTACGTTTTTGGTATCCAACTCGCTGAGTTTTTCGATGTATTCGATGATGGTTCCCATTTGATTCGAGAACTTTTCTTTTTCCGCATCGGTCAGTTTCAAGCGGGCCAGTTTAGCAACGTGTTCAATATCCATTCTGTTCTTATCGTTCAATGTGCTGGTGTGGAAAATGATTAGAAAAGCTTAAACCAGGGGCATAACGACTAATGTTTGTCGAAAAAGGCTCTGACCTATTTCCACCGGGCACCCTCTAGCGAGAGATGCAAATAGACTTGCCTTTTGCTGCGCTCAATGGTGATGATGGTCTAACGAGTTATGCTCATCGGGTCCAGCGTCACGCTGGCTACTCGGAGGTGGCCTTACGGTCTTTTTTCTTTTTCTTTTTCAGCTCGACCATTTTTTCGGTAGCGGTGATTTTAGATGCTTTGCGCGCCAGTCGCTTGGTTTTCTTTTTCAAATTACGAATTTCGCCGGCATCGTCTTTTTTAGACGCTTCTGCTAGTTTAGACTGAGTTGTTTTGAGATGTTCCTGCAGCTTTTCAACGGTTGCCATGTTGTTCTTTTCCAATATTAAAGGGTTCAGGTAAGCCCTATTTATACCATAAGGCGGCTCATTTAATCAAGAAAGCTAGTGGTGGTTTGATTTAAGGCTCCACTTCGAGGATAACCAGGGTGAAATCATCGGTGAATTCGCAGCCATCCAGATAGGTTTGAACGTGGTTTTTAAGTTCCAAACCCAGTTTTTCAGCGTTCATGGATTGCCCCATAATTTGGGCATTCTTCTTTAAACGTTCCAGGCCATACATTTCCTGGTCCATTCCCCGGGCTTCGGTGAGCCCATCAGTGTAACAGACCAGTTTGCTGTTGAGAGGGAGCTCTATTTCCTTCTCATCCAAGGCGTTATCGCAATGAATCATGAGCGGGAACCCCTTTTCGGTGTTCAGTTCCAGAATCCGGTTCGCTCCATAATCAATGAGAAGCGGTGGGTTGTGGCCCGCCGAAGCATATTTCATGCATCGAGTGGGCAAATGAAGCACCCCATAAAATGCTGTGATGAAATGTCCCGACTTTTGATTGTCGCAAAGACTTTGGTTTATTTTTTCCAATACTTCTTTTGGAGATCGAATGGTTGATAAAAAAGATCGCAAAACCACACGCATCATTGCCATGATGACCGCAGCCGGGGACCCATGTCCAGATACGTCGGCAACCAGAATACCGAGATGGTCGTTATCAATCCGAATGAAATCGTAATAATCTCCGCTGGCCTTGGAAGAGGGTTGGTAATCAGCAAAAAACTGAAATCCGGGAATATCGGGAAGCGTGTGGCAAAGCAAACTTTTTTGAATGGATGCGATGATATCCTGTTCACGTTCAATAAAAGCGTAAGCCTCTGTCAACTCGTTATAGAGTTTTTTGGTTCTCAGTACGGCTTGAACCCTGGCCAGCAACTCTTCCGGCTCAAAAGGTTTTGCGAGATAATCTTCGGCTCCGCTTTTGAGTCCGATTTTCATGCTTTCAAGGTCGCCTTTGCCAGTGATGAAAATGATGGGTGTGAAGCTGTTGGTTTCTGAATCGAGTGCCTTGATTTTTTTGCAGGCTTCAAAACCATTCATCTCCGGCATTTCAACATCCATGAGAATGAGATCGGGTTTTTCTTTTTTGAAGGCTTCGATTGCGACCAATCCGTTTTCAGCAGAACAGGTCTCGTAATCTTTTTGCAGGATATTGTTGATGACAGCAACGATGGTTTTCGAGTCGTCAACAATAAGAATTTTTAGCCGGCGTTCCGGGGATAAACTCATAGCAAAGCGAATTAAGTTCTAGAATGCTTGTAAATATAAAGGCAGGTGAAAAAAAGTCAATGAAAGAAAATATTTTTCAATTTCACAATCCTTCGTGTGTGCGAATGGAGTGTTCTTGACCGTTGGAAATGATCTGCACGGCACCGTTTAAATCGGTGCGGTAGGTCTTAACGCCTGCCTGGTTATATCGCTTCAATGTTTCAGGGTGAGGGTGCCTCATACGGTTGAGATAACCACTGGAAAAGACGACCGCCTCAGGTTGCGTTGCATTAATGAAAGCTTTCGAATTTGAAAACCGACTGCCGTGATGTGGACCTTTTAAAATATCGACCTTCATGTTTGGATAGGTTTGGATCAACGTTTCTTCAACTTTTTGGCTGATGTCTCCGGTGAACAACATGTTGAAGTCTTTGTAATCCATTTTTAAGACCAGTGAAAGATCGTTATTCACTCTGCGAGTGTTTTCATCTCTATGGTCATTTTCAATGACAGGGTCGCTGTTTGGGTGAGGGTGTAATCTCGTTAACTTTGTTTTGCCAATCGCAAAAGGTTCGCCGGGGCTCAATGAAACAAGCTCAGCTTGTTTTTCTTTTGCTTTTTTATACAGTCGTTTCATACGGTATCCAGCAATGTTTTCACCAAAGGTGAGAAAAGTTGTGACAGGAAAAAGCTCCAACACCGAATCCAATCCACGGATATGATCGTTGTCGGAATGGGTCGCGACCATATAATCTATGTGGTCGATTCCCCGATTCCACAGAAAGGGCGCTATCACCGTTTTACCGACATCGAGACTGTTTTTATAAAATCCGCCCCCATCCATGATCAGAGTTTTTCCATTAGGGAATTCTATAAAAATGGACTCCCCCTGCCCGATGTCGATCACGGTTACTGTTAATTCTTTTTGAGGAAGGTGAAATGTGCGTGGCCAAATGAGCATGGCAAGGGAAATGCACATTGCCACGATGCAGCCTGATTTTAGAGCGGATGGGATTTCCTGGTGACGAATTTTGTAGAGCAGAGCATAACCGCCACTGACCAGGGCGGCGTAATAAAATACTATCCAGATAGAAGGAGGGGTCGGAAGATAAATCGATGCATAGGGAAACTGTGCAACAAATTGCGGCAGTGTTAAAAATAGTTT
Organism: Nitrospina sp.; assembly: GCA_018665625.1. Next base: position 6,423 of record JABJCF010000194.1, read on the forward strand.
GGTTAGATAATAAAAGGGAATGGCTGGCACCAGCGCCAGGCTATGTGAAACCATTCCTATGCAGGTGACCAGTAAAACTCCCGGAATAAGTATTGCCGCAAGGGGAACCAGCAATAGATTCAAGAATGCTCCGACAAGGCTTATATGGTTGAAGTTGAAGAGTAATACCGGGAGGGTTGCAAGTGTGACAGTAAAAGAAATTAGAAGACTTCCTAAGAATATTTTTTTCAGTTTGGATGCTATTGCTTGAGTGGGTTCCGTTGCGTGGTTGGTTTTGCCCAGCAACTTCTGGTGCCAGGGAGGTTCGCCCAGTTTCGAAAGTGGGTCCTCGCCCATTTCTGTCAGTAAATGAATGACCCATAAGATTCCCGCTACTGCCAGAAAAGATAATTGGAATCCGGGGTCCATCAGTGATTGAGGTTTCCAAAGAAGAATTAAAAAAGCCGCTGATAGAAAGGCATTGAACAGGCTGTTTTTTCGATTGATGATTATGGCGATTAAAAATGCGCTGATCATAATTCCCGCGCGAAGTGATGAAACTTTTGCTCCCACAATAATCATATAAAGAAGAACAGGAATCAGGCAGAGGAAAGCCGTCCATTTTCCACTATGTCCTGCGCGAACATCGTCAGGCTTGAACCGGTAAAGCAGATAAAAAACCAAAGGCAGGAGCAGATAATAAA
>JABJCF010000195.1 GCA_018665625.1 Nitrospina sp.
TAGCGGGGAATTTAAACTGAGCATTATCCCAACCCTCGCACCATACCTATTGCCTTTATTTCTGGAAAGTTTTACGACAAATTATCCAGCGGTTAATTTGATCGTAGAAGAAATGCAAACTCAGAAGATTATAAAGATGCTGAAAGAAGACAAAATAGATGCGGGGATTTTGGTAACACCCTTAAACTATGCAGGAATTGTAGAGCAGCCCTTATTTAGCGACCCCTTTCTGGCTTATCTTGCCCCCAACCATCCTCTCCTTTCGCTTTCAAAAATTTCTGACAAGGATTTAAGCATGGACGATATCTGGCTGCTGAATGAAGGACATTGTTTCAGGGATCAGGCCATTGAAATCTGCAAAAAAGTCAGTAGCAAAAGCTCAAAAAACAAAAACCTGACTTTTGAAAGTGGAAACCTGGAAACTTTAAAACGATTGGTAGATCAAAGTTTTGGCTACACTTTATTGCCATCGCTAGCTATTTTGGGGATGTCCGCCAGCGAACAAAAGAAAAAAGTCAGACACTTCAAGCCCCCTATACCAATAAGAGAGGTCAGTGTTGTTTATAGCCGGAATTATCTAAAAAGAAGCATCATTGAAGCCCTGCACCAAGAGATTGTTTCTTCACTGCCCAAAGAACTTAAAAATGAAAAAACTCGAGAGCGAGTTATTGAATTACCCCCCTTCTAGTAGTCCCCAAAAGTCAATCTTATTTAAAACCTAGAGGGTTCCTATTAATTAGGAACAGGATTGGGAATAATTTTATCTATGGAATTTATAAAATCTTTCACATCAATGGGCTTGGTAATGTAAGAATGAAAACCCAAATCGATGGCTTTTTTTACATCAATTGTCATCGCATCTGCTGTCAAAGCGATTACCGGAATAGTTTTTGTTTCATTTAAAGCTTGCAGCTCTTTGAAAGCCTCCAGTCCATTCATTCCCGGCAAATGGATATCCATTAAAATCAGATCCGGCGAATTAGCTTGCGCTATTTTTATTCCATGAATTGCATTGGCTGCGGAAAGCAGTTCGATGTTAGGCCTTAAATTCAAGATTTGTTGAACTAAATCCACGTTTGCGGGAATATCTTCAATATATAATATTTTCTTTCTTCTTATCCCCTCGTCCAAACTCGATCCGTCAATTACAGATTCGTACTCAGTTATTATCGGTAAAGAAACTTTTTCCGAAATTGGCATATCCATATAAAAGAAGCTCCCTTCTCCCACATCGCTTTCAAAGCCAATGATTCCTCCCATTAATTCTATAAATTGTTTGGAAATTGCAAGTCCGATTCCAGTTCCTTCAATTGTGTTCACATCTTTATGAAATCGTTCAAAGGGTTTAAATATTCTATCTTTATTGCTATCAGAAACTCCAAAACCTGTGTCTTTAACCCCAATCCTTAAATTACCATTCATTAATTTTTCATAAGAAACCGAAACTGAACCGTTTTTGAAATTATATTTAATAGCGTTAGAAATCAAATTCAATATTACTTGCTTCAATCGCAAAGGATCGGCTTCCACAAGGTAGCTGCATTCTGGAATATTTTCATACTTAATGGTTATGCATTTTTCATCGGCGATTGCTTGTGAAATTGAGATAGCATTGTCAACAATTGGAACCAAATCCACCGTTTCCAGGGTTAAATCAGTATTTCCAGATTCAATTTTAGAAAGGTCCAAAACTTCTGATATGAGTCTTAACAGGTGGTTACCAGCAGATGAAACCTTTCCCAGGTTTTCCTTTTGATAATCTAACAACGGATTTTTTTCGTCCATCGCCAATACCTGCGTAAAACCCAAAATTGCATTCATAGGTGTACGTAGTTCATGGCTCATGCGAGCCAGAAAATCCGATTTTGCCCTGTTGGCTTTTTCAGCCAGTTCTTTGGCTTCAAAGCTTTCATTTTCTATTTCCCTTCGGGTCAGTTCAGCCTCGGCCCGGGATGCGAAAATGTTCAAAATAATTTCAGCGGTTACATTATTAGCAAAGGCTTTATCATCCATTACAACCAAGTTACCCACAGCTTTACCAAAAGAATCCAGCAAAGGAATACCTAAGTAGCTCTGAATTCCCAGGTCGATGAGAAGTTGATCTTCTGGAAACTCAATTTGAATATCTTGAAGAATAAGGCAAGCCTTCTCCTCCTTAACCACGATCTCGCAGGGGGTATCTTTCAGGTTGTACGCTATATTGTCCTCAAACTTACCCCCAGCCCAAAGCGCAAGTGTTTCTATCGTCTCTCCCTTGCGCAAACCCAAAAAACTATATTTCATCCCTAAAGACAGAGCCAGGTTATAGACCAGAGAGCGAAAAAAACCTTCCCCGGTTTCCGACGAAGTTCCCTCCAAAACAGATTTTAATTGACCGAATAATTTTTCAAAGCGAGACTCACTTTCCTTTAAGGCAACTTCACCCCCTTTAAACTGGATAGCTACCCCCGCAAGATAAGCCGTAAATTGCGCAACTTGAATTTCTTGTTCGGTCGGGCTTCGCCGTTCACTAAAATAAGGGCACAATGTTCCTAAAACTTTTCCATTAATGTTTAGAATCGGACTTGACCAACAGGCTTTTAAATTATGAGACAAGGCAAGCCCCTTAAAATCGGCCCAAAGAGGACTGGTTTCAATATCATTCACAATTATCATTTTATTTTTATA
>JABJCF010000196.1 GCA_018665625.1 Nitrospina sp.
CACCACACCTGCGGCGGTTCGTCGCTAGATGGGAAAAGCTTTTTCACTGTCCATGGTGAGCAGCAAGTAGAACCCCAATACGGTAAAAAGTAGATTCGGACCCCATGCCGCCAGAACAGGATCGAATGTGCCTCCTTTCCCTAATGAGATACTCATTGCATATAAAAATGAGAATACAAATCCCATGGCAATATTGATTCCGATACAAAACAATAGGCCTCCGTGCCTGCTGGATCGAATGGACAATGGAATTGCCAATAAAGCCATAACCACACTGATAAATGGATAAGAAAGTTTGCGATGAAATTCAATCCATTTCATTGTTGTGTCTTTTCCTTCTAATGTCTGAAGTTGAATTTCATTGTATAAGTCGCTAAGGCTCATTTCTTCTGGCCGCTTGTTGGCTTTAGATAAATTTTTAGGCGTTTCCGGTGTGGGAAAGAATTTTTTTTCAAAATATTTTGTAGATTGTATTCCAGCTTTATTAAATTTACGTACGTAGCCATCGATGAACTCCCATTTATTGATAGACCAAACGGCTTCCCGGGCATCGATGCGTTGTATGATGGATTGGTTTTTCCCTGGCTTTAAAATAACAACTCCCTCTAATCTTGATTTGTAGGGGTCAAAATAATCTATATTCCATATATCGCCATTGACCGATTTAAACCAAAGGTTTTCGGTGGGGATTTTTCCGTAAGAAGCTCGGGCCTGTATTTTCCCCATAAAAATATAATTCATTTTTTGATTGGTAACAGGAGATACAAATTCGCTACTGGCAATAACCAATAAGGCAATAATTAAAGATGCCCCTATGACGGGAAACGTAATTCCCATAACGCCAATTCCACAAGCTTTCATGGCTGTGAATTCGTTATTTTTTGCAAGCGAGGCCAAGGTGATAACCGTTGCCAGCAGAACGGCCTGAGGAGCCATGTAAAAAAAAATGAAGGGAACTTTGAAGATATAATACGAGACCAAATCAATCATAGGTGCGTCTTTTGCCAAAAACTCATCAATTCGTTCAAAAAAATCGACGATTAGAAAAATCCCTATCAAACCACTGGCAGTAACCAGGTAAACTTTTACAAAAAGGGATAGAACATATTTCTTTAGCAGTGTCATAAGGTGACTTTTATTTTTATTTGAATTTCAAGTCGCATTTAGTGTGGGAATTGCAGAGTTTAAGACCGGGCGTAAAAATTCAAGGTCCCTGTTATTGGTAAGAGTTTGCCTTATATATTCCAGAGTGGGTTCAATATATTGAAGATATCGATCATTATTTAAAACTTTAGATTGATAGGCAAAAGTGCCAATGGCTTTTAAATTTCTTTGCACCGACATCCAGTCAAAAATTTTATAAAATAGATCTCTTTTGATTCGTATCCCGCTTTGATCCATACACTCGATATAATATTCCAGCAGTGCATTTCTTTTAGATTCATCGAGGACAATATAGGAGTCTTTTAGAAGGGAAACCAGATCATACTGACAGGGACCCATTCGGGCATCCTGAAAATCTATTATCCTTAGTTCGTCGTTGTGTATCATTATATTTCGTGAATGGTAGTCTCGATGGGTGAAAACTCGATCCTGTTCCGACAATGTTGCGCAAAGTGTGCGCAATGCTTCCCTGATTTGGGTTTTCTCGTTTGCCTTCAATGAATTCATCAGCATGCCTTGGACATAGTGCTCCAACATGAAATCCATCTCCCACATCAATTTTTCTTCGTCAAAAAATAGTGAATGAGCTGGGCAATCGGGGGTTATCTCTTCTGTGGCACGGGTATGAAATACAACTATGGTCTCGATGGCTTTTTGATACCAGTATAGGGTCTTTTCCGGCTCTTCACTAATTTTATCAGCAAGATGAGTGTCTCCACAATCCATTAAAAATAGCAATCCACGTTCTGAATCGAAATGCAATATGTCTGGCACAGACACATCTATTTTTTGGAGAAACTTCTGCATGCAGTTAAAATCAGGTTCTGCTTCCAAGCTGGCCAATTGCATAATGATGACGGAGCTTGGGGCCTTAGGTGAAGATTCCAAACAATAGTTTACTCTGTAATAATTTCTATCAGAGGCGTCGCCTTTAAGGAGCGCACATTTTATTTGTGCAACGGGTTCTTGGGAAATTAATCTCAGTCCGTGAATTAGATAATTTTCGTCAAACCGGCCAAAATTAGCAGTGGGATTTTTCATAGGTATAAAAAAAATCTATTTCAATTATCAAACATCTAATGTAGCATTCTGTTTTTTTTATTAAATCCAAGCGGAGATTTTCAGATGCCGAAACCAAGTTATCATATTTTAGTTTGTACCAACAGTCGTCCTCCGGGGCACCCGCGCGGATCTTGTGGTGAGAACGGTTCAAATACAGTTTTTGAAAAGTTGTCCATGGGAGTCGAGCAAAAAGGGTTGTTTGGTAAATGTACAGTCACCAACACCGGTTGCATAGGTCCTTGCGGTGTTGGCCCGGTGGTTATTGTTTACCCAGACGGGGTCTGGTATCAAAAAGTCCAACCTGAAGATGTTGATGAAATTCTCGATCAACATGTGGGTCAGGGTAAAAAAATTGATCGACTCGAAATCCCGGATGAGCTCTGGGGCTAACTCCTTGGCGTAGAGTCAATTGATTTACCCCCATCAAGCAAATAGTTGTTTTTAATTATTTTTAAATAAGTAGAAGGCTCCTTTCCTCTTTTAGGAAGGGAGCTTTTTATATTTCTGCCTCTACTTTTCCTGAGGAGATTTTTTGTATCTGACTCCAGAGCTCTTTTCTCCCGGTATGATTTTTACTTGAATAGGTCACCGATGCTAGCGCATTTTCTCCCATAAACGCATTTTTGATTATTTTGGTCTGCTTGCTACGTTCGGTTCCCGAGAGCTTGTCTGCTTTGGTAATGGCAAGAATATAATATCGACCCAAGTCTTCCAACCATTCCTTTAGTGTCAGGTCGAGCTCTGTCGGTTTGCGGCGGATATCGACGATGAATATAATTGCCGATAAAGATTCGCGGTGGACAAGATATTCCTCGATCATTGTTTTCCATTTTTTTTGAAGGGCAGGGGTGACCCGCGCAAATCCGTATCCCGGAAGATCCGCAAACATCAGGGCTTCATTAATCTTGAAAAAATTAATTTCTCTTGTTTTTCCCGGTGTAGAGCTGATGCGAACCAGTTTTTTCCTGTTTAACAGGGAACGAATTAGGGAAGACTTTCCGACATTGGACCGCCCCACAAAAGCAAATTCGGGATAAGGTTCTTTGGGGTATTGCTTGGCTGAAACGGCGCCGGTTAGGAACTCCGTGTTGATTACTTTCATGGTTGTATGTGTTAAAGACTATTAATTCCCAAACTTGTTTATGACTAAACCTGACAATAGTTTGGGGTAAAAGAAAGTAGCTTTCTGAGGCAGGCGAATTCCCATTCCTGCTAAGCGTCTCACTTCATTTATTTGGGTCGGATTCATAAAAAAGGCAATATCGTAATCCCCTGCATCCACCATTTTCATAGCTTCTTCTGAGTTTACTTTGTATGAAACATATTGCTGGTTTGATTTTTCACGTGTGTCAATTTTAAGGATTTCCCTGAAAATTACAGCATGCAACTGCATTACATCTAGAACTTGTAAATCCTTGGGTTCATCTTTATCCAGTAAAGGAAGGATATTTTTTGGGTCATTAGCGATCAATGTATAAGTATGACCTTTACCCATATAAGCGCAAAAGGCGATGCTATTCTTTCCAAACTCTTGTAGACGAGATTTTATTTCTGTTCCGTTCACTTCGGTATTCCAGAGGATGACATCGAAATATACGCTAGCACGTTTTAAAAAAATATCGCGGTCAAATGGAGTCGGACTTTTTACAACTCGGTGAATAGGGAAAATGGACATTGAGCCAGAATCCATATTTGTTAAAAACATCATGACGTGAGAACTGTCTGGAACTTTGTCTTCATTTTTTTTCGCGAAGGCCAAGGCTGTTTCATATCGGTGATGGCCATCGGCAATGTATATTTTTTTATCGCGAATTAGATCGCAGATTTTTTGATTATTCTCAGCATCGTTTAATCGCCAAAGCTTGTGTAAGACTTTGCCATCATCAATAACAGACAAGGGTTCTGATTCTGACCCTTGATTTAAGAAAGAATCGATAGCTCCTTCAGGGTCTGAGTATAAACCGAAGATGGGGCTGAAATTAGCGTGGCAGGTATTGAGAAGCTTTGTGCGATCGGTTTTGGCTTTTGATAATGTGAATTCATGAGGGCAGATATTGCCTTCACTAAAATCCTCCGTTTTGACGCGCGCAAAAAAACCAATGCGGCAAAACTGCTCTCCTTCAAACTCATATTCCTGGCTGTAAAGATAGAACCCCGGTTCCCCGTCTCTTTTAAGAACCCCTTTACTAATCCAATCCTTAAAAACTTTGGCCGATCGGGTGTAGCGATTGTCGGCGTCAGAGTCCTGGTCGAATTCTTTACCCAATATGAGCCGGACTACATTATTTGGGTTTTTATTGTACAAAGCTTCCTGCTGTTCTGGGGATATTACATCGTAAGGCGGTGCGGTAACGCCATCAAGCGGACCGGTAATATCGGTGTCGTACAATAGGCCATTAAAGGGACAAACTTCGATCATATTTTGATCTCACTTTGAATATTGCAGGGTATAAATTATATAAAAAGATTATAGCAAATATAGAAAAGAACTTCCTACAATGCCTCGCATTGGCATAATTCGCGAATATAACGTACAAGTTCGTGGATGGTAGAATCCTCTAGTGTATTTCCCCACGCTGGCATACAAGGGGCTCGTCCCACAGATAGGCCGCCAAATTTTATGGCTTCGAAAAATTGTTCGTCCGTTCGAGTTTCCATATAATCGGCTTTGGTGTGGTTTCTCGGTGGAACGGTTAAAAATTTGGCGTTAATACCATCTCCTTTACCTTTTGTGCCATGACATTGTGCGCAATACCATTGATAAGTTTCGCGAGTTTTTTCGGACACAACGACGGGTTGGGGGGGCGCGGTCTCTTTAGGCGGAACCCGTTGCGATTCTGCCTTGAGTGGGGGAGGAGGTGCGGAAGAATTTTCGGCTGGTTTTTCTCCGCATCCCGTTATATAAATTGCGAGCACCAGAACTCCAGGCCGCAAAAAAGATATTAGAAAACTTTTTGTCATGAGCTATTGAGAGTTTTTATTTATTAGTGTCATGATGAATTGTGTGAACCTCCAACGAGTTTCATCGTCCATTTTGTAAATCGGCATTCGGCTTTTCTCTGAGAACGATTTTGGGTTTTTGAGCCAACTCGCCACCCAGTTTGCCTGCAATCGATTTCCCGCATTGACGAGCGATGGGCCGGAAATTCCGCCACGAACTTTTCCAGCCAGATTCAAGCTCTGGTGGCAGGAAATACAACTGAACGTGCGTTCGAATTCATATTTTGTTTTTGCTCTCTTACCTTTCGTTAAAGGCTTTAGACTATCCATCTTTTCTGGAGTACCCGGTAGAGCCATTGCCATCAACTCCCCGGTAATCTGGCTTGCATCCTTTTTCGAAAGGATAGGATGCTTTGGAGAGTTGTCCTTTTCGTCTTTTAAGAAGTCGATATCGTGACTGGTCCCGGCATTTCTTATGGTTGTAGGATTTTGAAGATATTGCTCCAACCAGAGTGACTGGAACTTATTGCCTGCATAGAAAAGATCCGGTCCCTTTTTTTCGATTTCTTCCTGGGATAACCGATGGCACGCCGAGCATTTTTTTTCTTCGATTAAAGAAGCATTGGCGAGTGTCGGAATGTTAAGAAGCCATCCGCTAATCATAATGTAGAGAAATTTTTTCATAGCGGAGTAGCATCATTGAGAGAAGGTAAAGGCTCAGCGGGTTTTTCCTTTTCCTGGAAGATGTCGTAAAGGAATTCAATGACTCCTTCCTTTTCTTCATCCGGCAATGGCTCGGTTATTGAATTGTCATTTTCTTCTGTTTTTATTTCTGGTGGCTGCTCGGGTGTTACAGTTTTTGGGGTTTCTAGAGGGGCCTTGGGTTTTTCAATTTTAACGAACTGATTTTTTTCGACATCATAGAAAAGATCCTCGCGAGGCTGCGGTTGCCCTAATGTTTGCTCGCGAACTTTATGCCTCATGTCATAAGGGAATTCGTTTCGATTCAATAATCTGGAATAATTTAATTCCCGTAGATTTAAGGAGCGAAATGCCCGGTATCGATCTGAGGGTTCTTGTATAGCCGAAATCTCATCTTGGTTAAGAAAACGTGAACCATCTTCTGGGAAGGTGGTTTGTATGGCTTGCCCATTCGGGTCTATGCCTTGTTTGAGTTGGAAGTCTGGATGAACCTGCTTATTTGTTTTCAGCGTAGAGAAAAATTGTCCAGTTTCTTGAATGGAATTTTTTAATGAGTCGCCGAGTCCGACAGATAAAGAGTTTTTGTGGCAGTCTTCACAGGGGCGTACGGTTTTTCGAATTGTATGTGGTGAATATTCCGTCCAGATCAATCCAGCAGAATCGTCAAGCGTTAAAGGAGGCTCAGCCCTTTTTAGAGGCATTCCCAATGGGCCTGTCTGGTCAGTGATAAAGTATTGGTAGCGTGGTTTCAAGATAGAGTATTTCCCGCGTGAGTTTTTTCCCATGACCATTTCTGACCATCCTGAATCTGCAAACACAGTCCACCAGTATTCATTAATTATATTTGCTTCAATTTTTTGTGGTAGAGATTTGGCTGTCAACCAATCCAACATTCCCGGATTTTCATTGTGCGAGCCGTTACTTAGATTTATGGGATCTGATAGATTCCAGTTTTTCCATTTTTCAAATATTGAGGTTTTTTCCCGAATAACATGCATCCCCCAATCGGTTGCAGCCCATCGTGCATGGCAGGTTGAGCATTCCATTTCCTGCATATGTTTTGGAATCTGGTGCGCAATAGAAGGTTTTAGATTTTTGAGTAATGGGATCCTGTGTTTTTTGCCGGTTACCTTTGAATACAAAATCCATTCTTTTTTAATCCGTTTGATATGCAGCATGGGAGAATCGCTTGAGTTAACCAAAACGGTATCACCTGGCTTCACTTTTTTCTTGAGGTTGGGATTTAGGTTTGCGCGTTTAATCAATTTTTTTGTGTTTGGGTCTGATTCAATTAAAAGAAACCCTTCAGGAAGTTTTTCCTGAGTGCCATGACAATCCACACAACGGATTTGCACCCCAGATTGAATCTTGTCAGGCTCTAATTCTGGTTTCATTTCATCGCCGATATGGCAGTCGATACAATGCATTCCTTTTTCACGATGAATATCAGGAACAAGAAATTCATGATCCTTCCCGTAAAGAACAGGTTTGTCTGCATTAATTTGCGCGGGTGATTCAATGGGGCGGGATGGTTTTGCAAACAACCCTTCAAACTCTTGTCCTACTCCGTTATTGCTATGGCAATGTTCACATTGAACGCTGGGAACCGCGACGGTGAACTTATGAAGTAGCGGATAACCCCGTGGGTTGTTCAGGGAGTTTTCTGCAAACTTTCTGGAAAAACGGTTTTGTTTTTTATTTTGATTTTGAACTTTTTGAATAGCTCGATCATGCGATAAAGAGATGCCATCATTTGCATAAATCATATGACAGGAAGAACAACCCGAGGCCCGATAATCTCCGGGGCGGTGTGGACTTTCTGATCCAATATGGCAACGCAGACATTTTGTTCTAAGAAACCCATCTACTGCATGGCCTTCCCCTGCATTGGGAAAAACTTGCTCGTTTTCATCCGGCTTGAGCGAATAAGGGAGTTCGTCCAAAGGTTGAGCCCCCCAGCCATATCGTGTGATGTTGATGGTTCTTTTGGCGGTCGACATAAGGGATCGTTCTACCTTGCTAACATGGTTTTCATGGCACTTCCCACAAAACCGTGGAGCATTTTCTGCTGAAGAGGGATTAGAGACAAGGCCTTTATGGGCTTTTGGCAATGAACTGGAACGTCTGTTTCCGCCATGGCAGCGAACGCAAGAAAAGCGATGGTTGTTGCTGATCCGTTCAATTCCCTGATGGCAGGTATAGCAACCTCCGCGTCTTTCCAGATATTCTACTTTTCCATACACATCTTCGATTGAGAAATTGGACTCTTTGTAAAATTTTTCTATAAATTTGTTGGTTTCTCCGTAAGATTGAAACTGTACTCCATCCAAAGTGGTACCAGGTTGCAGGACTTTTTCTGAATTTTCCTGAAACCCTCTTACTCTGTAAAAGGGATCTTCGAAGTCGGAGGCATCTATTTGTGCTTTGGGAAGTGACGAGGGCACCTCAACCATTTCTTTTGTTTGTATGTTGTTCTCAGGCTTGCGATCAATTTCTGTTTCCTGAATTTCTGCAGGTTTAGAATCAGAATCAGGTTTAAGAAAGAAGTCCCATATTCCCGGG
>JABJCF010000197.1 GCA_018665625.1 Nitrospina sp.
GGAGTTGGCCGAGGAATGTGTTAAATGCACGGGTCGGGGTAGCGTATCGATAAGTGGGGAAACGACTGTGGGCTACAAACCAGCAATAAGATACTCACTTAATACAGAGAGGGCAAAAAGCTGTCTTGGCTGGCTGCCTGAAATAGACATACAGCGGGGGATGAATATGATATTACAAGAGCGAGTACTTGCGCCGTCATCAACTTCACAGCGAGAAAGAGGTAATGAATGAACAGAACTTTTATCATTGCTGAAGTTGGCGTTAACCACAATGCCGATCTGGGCATGGCGAACAAACTCATCGAAGAAGCAGTATCGGCAGGGGCTGACGCAATCAAATTCCAGACCGCTATACCTGAATTAGTTGCTACAGGTTACGCACAAAAGGCAGAATACCAGAAACAGACATCAGGATCTGATCAATCCCAGCTCGAAATGATAAGGAAAATTCATTTTCCGCTGGTGGTGTACAGCGATCTCAAGAAAACGTGTGAAGATAAAGGAATTATCTTCTTCTCCTCCGCGTTCGACATGAAGAGCTTAAATTTCCTAAAAGAATTAGGACAGTCATATTACAAGATTCCGTCTGGGGAGATAACTAATCTATGCTATTTGCGTCAGATTGGTAATTCTGGCAAACCAATCTTTCTTTCCACTGGTATGGCAACACTGGGTGAAATTGAAGCCGCCATTGAAGTGTTAGAAAATGCCGGCATGCCGCGCGCCAAGCTCACAGTTCTGCACTGCACCACTGAATACCCAACACCTATGATTGAAGTCAATCTGCGTGCCATGCAAAGTATCCATGAGGCCTTTGGCGTAGCGGTAGGCTATTCTGACCACACGCAGGGGATAGAAGTCGCTATTGCTGCAGTAACTATGGGCGCAACAGTGATTGAAAAACATTTTACGCTAGACCGAAATCTACCTGGTCCGGACCACCAAGCCAGCCTTGAGCCTTCAGAATTCAAAGCAATGGTACTGGCCATCCGGAACATCGAAAAAGCAATGGGTGATGGTATCAAACGTCCTTCCCCCAGCGAAGAGAAAAATAAACCGATTGCTAGAAAATCATTAATTGCCGCTACTGCTATTATAGCCGGTGAATGTTTTACGGAAGTCAACCTTGCCGTTAAACGTCCCGGCACAGGAATTTCTCCAATGCGCTGGGATGAGTTTATAGGTCAGGTGGCACAAAAAGACTACCAAAAGGATGAACTAATATGAATTCTATCGTGAAAATTGAGAACTTGGAAGAGCTGCTAATTGAACTAAGAGGCGAGAACGTTTTGGTTGATGCAGATGTCGCGGTTATTTATGGGGTAGAAACAAAAAGAGTTAATGAGGCAGTAAAAAATAATCCCGATAAATTTAATCAGGAGTACATGTTTGAGTTGAGTGAGTTGGAGTTTTCTGATTTGCGGTCGAAAATTTCGACCGCAAAATTTGCAAAAACGAGAGCGTCACCCAAAGCATTTACTGAAAAAGGCTTGTATATGATGGCAACAATATTGAAAAGCCGGCAAGCCACAGAGGCGACGTTTGCCATCATTGAAACTTTCTCAAAAATCAGAGAGTTGTCCAGAAGCATCAAAGAATTATCAGTGATTCAGGATAAAGCCGAACAAAAATCACTCATGCAAAAGAGCGGAGAGCTAATCACAGAAATTTTCGATGAGGATTTGCAAACGAGCGATACAGAAACCTCAATTGAATTGAACTTTGCTGTGTTGAAGTTCAAGCATACGGTCAAGAAGAATAAATAGAAAGTGCCCAGAAAAAGAAAAATCTGTGTCGTCACCGGAAGTCGAGCTGAATATGGACTACTGCGCTGGGTGATGGAGGGAATCCGTAAGTCTGCCTTTCTCGAATTGCAATTGATTGTTACAGGCATGCACCTTGCCCCAAAGTTTGGCCTGACTTACACTGAAATTGAAGGAGATGGCTTCCAAATTGATCGAAAGATCGAAATGTTGTTAAGTTCTGACACTCCGGTTGGTATAACCAAATCAATGGGAGTTGGCATGATTGGTTTCGCGGATGCGCTCAGTGAAATGAAACCTGATTTACTTTTGGTGCTAGGGGATCGCTACGAAATATTTACTGCTGTGTCTGCAGCAATGGTAGCCCGGATTCCAGTAGTTCACCTGCACGGCGGGGAAACAACGGAAGGCGCTTTTGATGAAGCAATCCGCCATTCAATCACAAAAATGTCCCACCTCCATTGTGTAGCAACCGAAGAATACCGAAAACGTGTCATTCAACTCGGAGAACAACCGGAACGTATTTTTATGGTAGGAGGGCTAGGAGTGGATAGTATTTGCAATCTTAAGTTGCTTGAGCGTGATGAACTTGAAGAATCGTTAGATATGAAGTTCGGTAATAAAAATTTAATGATAACTTTTCATCCGGTAACTTTGGAACGAGGAACTTCTGCTGGGCAAATGGATGAATTATTGATAGTGCTAGAAAAACTGACCGATACTCATCTTATTTTTACGATGCCAAATTCAGACACTGACGGGCGTGTTTTATTTAAAATGATTGATGAATTTGTGGAAAAACATCC
>JABJCF010000198.1 GCA_018665625.1 Nitrospina sp.
CCGTGTGAAAAAGTTGTGAATAATGCGCAATGCGTTTACCCCAGTGGTGTTCAAGAGACATTCCCGAAAGACATTTATTTGCAAGAAAAAAATATTGAAAGTTACCTCGGGCACACGCTGACAGATATGGATGGTTCGCCTATTGGGCTCATGTCGGTAATGGACACTAAGCCCTTTAATGAAGAAGAAACAGAGAATATTCTATCAATTCTCAAGTCCTTCGCAACAAGGGCGGGGGCGGAAATGAGGCGAATCAGGATTGAAAAGAAAATGAAGCATTACGCAAACGAACTGGAACGAAGTAATCAAGACCTGAAGGAATTTGCTTATATTGCCTCCCACGATCTGAAGGAACCGCTCCGGAAAATAGTTAAATTTGGCGAAATGTTTGAGAAAAAAATGGAACCGCTTGATGCGGAACCAAAAGACTTGCTCATGCGTATGACCAAAGGGGCAAGCCGGATGAATGATTTGATTGATGATCTTCTCCAATTATCTCGAATCCAAACCCAAGCCTCGGCTTTGGTCAAATCAGATCTGAATAAGATAGTAGAAACGACGCTGGAAGAACAGGGGCTTTCTGTTTTAGAAACAGAGGTGAGAATAAATGTCAAAGAGTTACCCACTTTGGAAGTAGATAAAGTACATATTCGACAATTATTTCAGAACCTGATTAGCAATTCGTTAAAATATAGAAAACCAGATCAATCTCTTGAAATCACCATCCATTCTTGTAAAATAGAACAAAATATCTGGGGAATTTCTGTGACCGATAATGGTATTGGTTTTGATGACAAGCACATAGACAGGATATTCAAACCCTTTGAACGGTTGCACAGCAGGCAAACTTATAATGGCACCGGGATGGGGCTTGCCATTTGCAGAAAAATCGTGGAACGCCATGGGGGTACCATCACGGCTAAAAGTTCGCCGGGAAACGGCGCGACCTTCACCTTCACCATTCCGGACGAATAAACTATATCGTCTTCATGCGAAAAGAATTAGGGATTGGGTGAACTATTGTGAGCCAAGTCCCTCTGCTTCGGAGAGGATTCTATATTCACTGCCCGGCATAGGAGCTTGTGATTGCATCTTTTCATGGGCATGCGAATGACTGTCTTCAGGAAACCCAAATTCATCAGGGGCGATGGCGTGTGAATATCCATGCATCTGCATTAAAAATAAAAAAGCTCCTGCGACAATAAGCCCGTTATTAGAGACGGTGCTTATTTGTAGAAAAGATTTGGTATGTCGCCATTTAAACAGCAAGGCGACCATTAAACACAGGGCAGCAATTTGCCCTAATTCAATTCCTAAATTAAAGGACAAGATTCGTAAGACAATCCCCTCCTCTCCCAAGGGTAATTGCTGAAGTCTTGTGGATAATCCTAATCCGTGAATCAAACCAAATATAAATACAGCCGAAATTAAATTGGGTGATTTTTTAAAGTACTTGCGAAACCCTCCAATATTTTCATAGCCGATATAGCAAACGCTTAAAGCAATCACAGCGTCAATTAAAAAATAGTTCACCGTAACGCCCATCATGGTAGCTGCTATGAGGGTTATGCTGTGTCCTATCGTAAAAGCAGTTATGTATTTGATCACATTCATGAAGGTGGTGAGAAAAAAAACAATCCCGAAAACAAATAAAAGATGATCGTAGCCTGTTAGCATATGGGTTGCGCCAATCTTTAAAAACTGAAGGTTTCCACCTTCCAGAATTGTTTGTATTTCAGCCTCAGACATTCCATGAGCATGAGCCAGTGAAGGCACAAGTAGTGCAATAAACAGGATTTGGATTTTCATGAATAATTTTCCAATAATTGATATTAACAAAGCGTAACACGATTTGTTTGAACTGAACTCTATTTATAAAATGGGTTGAATCGCTGAGTGGGAGAGTATTTCGCAGATTGAAGTACTCGGGGACCGCCAAGTCTTCTAATTTATTGATTAAATATTTAGTCTCGTTGGGTAGGTCATCTTTTATCCATTTGGTAAAATCGTACCCGTAAACATTTTTTGAATTACAATCTTGAAAAGAACCCGCAATTAACCGAAAATGCCAGATTGACGTTCAGTGCGTAATTTTTTTTAACAACACCAAACCTGTTCAGGTTTTGAAAAAATGAGTTTGCTGACAGCCAGACCCTCTTCCGCTACATTTGTTGTGGAAGACCCTTATTTTCTTGATATCGAAGAACACCCCGACTGGAAAAACCAATTCGGCAACAGTCATCCTATAAAGCTGGAAATCGGTTTTGGAATGGGGGACTTCCTGATTGAAATGGCAACCCGGGAACCTCAGAGCAATTTTGTAGGTATAGATTTTTCCCAGGACGGCATCCGAAAATTAATGACGCGGATTAAAGATCTTCACTTAAATAATATTCGGGTTGTTTATGGCGATGTTCGGGA
>JABJCF010000199.1 GCA_018665625.1 Nitrospina sp.
ATGGGGACCTTGATCAAACCTGCAGCTATTCGAAATATTAAAAGCAGAACCGGAGAAGTACTGTTCACTGCTGTCCCTGAAAGCACTCAACCAATTACACCTGGAACAGCGCATATCATCACCAGCCTCATGCAAAGTGTAATTAAAAATGGGACAGCCACCAAAGTCAGGGCCTTAAAAAGACCCGTTGCAGGAAAAACAGGAACAACAAATAATTATGTGGATGCCTGGTTTATGGGTTACACACCTGAGTTGGTCACCGGGGTATGGGTAGGGAAAGACAAGGATGAGCCGTTAGGACGAAACGAAACAGGTTCGCGGGCTGCAATTCCAATTTGGTTACAATTTATGCAAGAAGCTTTAGCAAACAAACCAATAATAAACTTTCCCGTTCCTAGCGATATCCAATTTCTTAAGGTCCTATCTAAATCTGGCGATCCGGCTAAATTCGGGGATACCGACTCAACTTTCGAAATCTTCCTGCAAGATTACCTGCCCGAGAAAGAACAACCCTTTTTATCACAAGCTCAGGAAGAGGAATTTTAATAACAGCTAATTCATTTGTCCTCTAGCTGTTATTAGTTTTCTTCAACAATCTTCTTTTTCTTTACAGTCAAAGCAAAGATGCGTTTTTCGGAATCCCCGGATTCCAAAATATTTGTTTTCCCCGTTACTCCCGGATAGTTTTTCACTTTAACCAGGCTATCTCTCAGCTTCAAGCGGTTATCCGCTCCAGAAACAATGCTTTTAAAAATAATTCCAGCAGCATCAAAGGCTTGACCAGAAAGTTGAGAAGGCAACTCACCGTAATTATTCTGGAACTGCTCTACAAATTCTTTAACCTTCATCTGATGAGAATCAGAATAAAACCCATCAACAAAATAAATGGATTTTAAAAATTTGCCTCCCATTTTAATTAGTTCAGGAGAGTTCCATCCATTCGTCCCCAACAGAGCAATATTTTCAATATTATAAAAAGCCAATTGCGGAATAATTAATCCCACTTTGTCATAAACACCTGGGATAAAAATTGCATCGTAGCCCAATTCAAGCGAAACCTTAAGATTTTCAATTTCATCTTCAGACCAATGTTCCATATCAACTTTGGGTCTTGATAATACGGTTGGATCACTAAAATCCATTTCTTTTTCACTATCTAACAATTGTTTTCTTGTAGTGTGGTCGAGGTCGTCATCTGCAATACCACCTAATTCAAGTATCTGTTTTTTGAAATCAGTTTGCGTTCTGTCATAACTGGACATTCCAACAATCTCTCCACCAAAAGCTTCCACTGCTTTTAAAAATTCATCCTTAAGTTCCTCACCAAAAGGCTCCATTGGATATAAAACTACAAATCTTCTTAGCTTAAGGGTATTAATTGAATATTCGGCTAAAAACCTAGCTTGTATTTTGCGGGTTAATGCATTTCTAAATATATAAGGATTCGCTTCAACCAATCCGGCTGAGGATGCGGTGGGAGAAAAAACAGGAATCTTAAATTTTTTAGCTGCCTCACCTGAACGCTTAACTTCATCTGTCAATAAAGGACCAATGACACCAACTGATTTCGGGTTTCTCCCTAAAGAGTTTATTATTTCTGCTATATCATTTGACCCTGATGAGTCTTTGACATTTATATAGATCATCTTCCTGGATGATTCTGGAAGTCGGCTATAGGCAAGTTGAATTCCCTGTAAAACTTTTTGGCCGGTTGCAGCAAGTTTTCCAGTCAATGGCAAAACCACACCAACTTCAATTCTAGCTTCGCTTTCATCACTAATGTTTTCGAGATCCTGCCTTAATATTTCTGACTGAGGGTGTTCTGGAAAAACAGACAAAAATTCTTTTAGCGTTGCTTTGTAGCGTTCAATCTCACCTCGATCTCTATAAATTGAAAGCTTTTTCAACAATAGAAGATCAACAGGAAAACCACTTCGGTACTTTTGAATTAATGAAATCAAAGTCATTTCATTAAATTTCTCATCAATCATTACCTCAGCAAACTCTAAAGCTCGCCGGCTCATTTCTTTATCCTCACTCTGCGTATAAACTTTTTTTATTTTTTGAATGGCATCATCAAAACTCAATCGCCGCTCATCCAACCTTGAAAGGAAATACAATGCTCTCCACTTTTTCTTTTTTTCAGGAGACTGGCGAATAACCCCATTAAACAATTCCTCAGCTGTGCTTATATTGCCAAGCTCATAATTACAGACTGCCATATTGAACTTAATATCGTAAGTAAGTGAGGTGTTAGGATGGGAATTTAAAATAATTTCATAAAAACGCAATGCAGTAGAAAATGATTTTGCGTTCTGATCAATCAACCCCAGACGAAAAAGCGCATTGTGTTTCCTCAAACCCCTTTGATTTTTTTCCAAATACTCATGATAAAGAGGCTTTGCTTCTAAAAAATGTCCCGAATGAAACAAGTGTTCAGCTTGCATGAAAGAGTCGCCATAGACCTCTTTGGATTTTTCATATTCTTTTTCTTGAATGGAATCATTTTTATCGGATTCTGTCCAAGACCTTGACGGCAATATTAAAACAATTAAAAGTATGAATAAAACTACTATGTTTTTTATGGCTACCTTTAACCCGTAACTTTGTTTTTTTAATTTAAAAGTAAACATTATTCGTTATCTTTGGATTTCCCTTTTAACTGATATTTTTGAATACGATACCGCATTGATCTAAAGCTAAGATTCAATTGTTTCGCCGCTTTATTAATTATACCGTCTGCTTGAAAAAGCGCGTTGGAGAGCATTTTCTTTTCAATTTGGTCGAGGGTTCTTTCAAGGTCAATCTTTTCCGCATCCAAATTTGGGACTTGAATATGTCCCGCTGGCATTATGCCAATAATTTCTTCTGGAAGGCTGGATTTTTGAATAGTTTCACCCGTTTCTAAAACTACGGCTCTTTCTATTACATTCTCTAACTCCCTGACGTTTCCAGGCCATGAATAATTTTCAAACAAGCGCATAGCCTCTGGCTCAACTCCTTTAATAAATGTTTTTCTGTGCTTGGAGTTGTATTTTTTTATAAAGAATTCAACTAATTCATGGATATCCTCTTTACGCTCTCTTAATGGCGGCAAGGAAATGGGTATTACATTTAACCTGTAAAAGAGGTCTTCTCTAAAAACTTTATCGGCAACCAAATTGGTCAGGTTGCGATTAGATGCGGCAATGATTCTCAAATCCACAGGAATCGTTTCTGTTCCTCCCAGCCTTATTATTTCATTTTCCTGCAATACCCTGAGTAATTTCACCTGGATAGAGAGAGGCGCTTCCCCAATTTCATCGAGAAAAAATGTACCCTTGTTTGCAGACTCCATCAAGCCCAACTTTAACGAATCAGCACTGGTGAAAGATCCTTTTTCGTGACCGAACAATTCACTTTCAAGTAGATTTTCCGGTAAGGCACCGCAATTAACCGACACAAATGGATAATTTTTTCTATTCCCATTAAAATGAATGGCCTTTGCTATGACTTCCTTACCCGTTCCACTTTCACCATCGATCAAAACAGTTGCGTTGCTACGCGAAACTTTTTCAATCAACTCAAAAATTTTCTGAAATACCGGAGACTTTCCAATAATATTGGAAATCTTAAAACGATCGTTCAAAGCTGTTTTCAGGAATCGGTTTTCCTCTGCAAGCTTTCTTTTCTCAATCGCATTCTTGACTATTAGCTGGACATCTTCAATTTTAAAAGGCTTTGAAATATAGTCGTAGGCACCCTTCTTCATTGCATCAACAGCTGTTTCAGCGCTGGCATATGCAGTCATCATAACTACGGGTGTATCGGGAAGGATTTTTTGAGCATTTTCAAGAACACTTATCCCGCTTGACTTCCCCATCCGAATATCAGTAAGGATCAAGTCAAAAATATTCTCTTTTATTAGTTTTACAGCACTTTCTGCGTTGTGGGCCGTAAATACTTTATAGCCTTCTTCCTCAAGCATGATAGCCAGGAAATCTCTAAGGCTCTTTTCATCATCAACTACCAGAATGGAGCTCATACTATAATTCTATCTCCACTCTTCCCCATAAAGCAATAAGGGGATGTAATTTATCTAGAACTAATTTAAAGGAAGGTCAGAACTCAACGACCAAAAGTTTCTGCATAAAGCTTTAGTCGCAATGCATTTAGTTTTATAAAACCATCTGCATCATTCTGGCTATAACCATGGCTTGCCTCGAAACTAGCTATATTTTCGTTATATAAAGATTTTTCAGCTTTCCTACCAAGAACAATACAGTTCCCCTTATACAATTTCAGACGAACCTCTCCGGTGACATGAACCTGTGACTGATCAACCGTTTGCTGTATAAGTTCCCTTTCAGGTGAGTACCAGAATCCGTTATAGATCATACGGGCATAGGCGGGGATTAATGAATCACGCAAGAAAGTCACTTCGCGATCCAGAGTAATAGACTCGATAGCACGATGCGCCTGGTGCAAAATAGTACCTCCAGGGGTTTCGTAAATACCGCGTGACTTCATACCCACGAATCGGTTCTCTACAATATCAATACGACCAATTCCATTCTGGCCACCATATTCATTGAGCTTTTCTAATAACTTGGCAGGGCTCAATTTCTCTCCATTCACCGCTACGGGGTTGCCTGCCTCATATTGGATTTCAATTTCTGTTGGTTTATCTGGAGCTTTTTCTGGGGAAACAGACAGAAGGAACATATCCTCATCCGGGCCTACCCAAGGATCTTCCAACACTCCACCCTCATAGCTAATGTGAAACAGATTCCGATCCATACTATAGGGTTTGGATTTTGTAACTGGAACAGGAATGCCATGAGTCACAGCGTAGTCGATCAAAGCTGTCCGTGAATTCAAGTCCCACTCTCTCCAGGGCGCTACAATAACAATTTCTGGATTCAAAGTGTGATAGGCCAACTCGAATCTGACCTGATCATTTCCTTTTCCCGTAGAGCCATGGGATACTCCGTCTGCCCCTTCTAATTTTGCAATTCGAATCTGTTCTTTAGCTATCAAAGGTCTTGAAATAGAAGTTCCGAGAAGATAATTATGTTCATAAAATGCATTGGCCCGCAACATTGGGAAAACAAAGTCGGAAGCAAACTCTTCACGCAAGTCTTCGATATAAACTTTACTTGCACCTGTTGCCAAAGCTTTTTCTCTAACAGGGTCCAATTCCTGCCCTTGCCCCACATCTGCAGCAAAGGCAATAATCTCGCAACTATATTTTTCCTTCAGCCATTTAATTATGACAGAGGTATCCAAACCTCCAGAATAAGCCAATACAATTTTTTTAATCTTGTTTCCCATAGTTATCTTCTAAGTTAAAGGGCCCCTACATATATAGAGATCAAATTAGTTAATGATTTTGAATCGTTCACCTAAAGCATATCGTGCTGCACCAAGAAGCGCGGCTTTTTCATTCAAAATTACCTTCACAGGAATTTCTGCCAACAAATTCTCAAATCTATTTTTAGACAAAAAGGCTTCAATAAATTTTCCGTTGGTTAAAAATGGTAAAATTTTGGGAGCAATCCCTCCACCCAAATATACTCCACCCTTTGCTAAAAATTGCAATGCCAGATTTCCTGCAAGGGCACCATACAATTCTGCAAACAGGAAAAGTGTTTTTTCGCATACTTGCGACTGGTTCTGTACGGCTCGATTAATAATTTCAGAGGCCAGCTTCTCTTTTGACAACCCTTTCTCCCAATTCTCCGAATCACTTATCGAAAATCTTTCTTTAACAAATTCGAATATATGAATCAAACCGGAGCCCGACACTACCCGCTCTATACTGATCCTTGAGAACTTTCTTTTGAGGTAAAATAGCAACTCGGTCTCAAGTTTATTTCTTGGAGAAAAATCTGCATGCCCACCCTCGGAATCCAAAACAAAATATTTATTCTCCCCCGCTGGAATTAAAAAAGCCTCGCCAAGACCTGTACCCGCTGCCACTACCCCTATCCGCCCCTCATTCGAGGTTATCCCTGGTTGCAATATTGCAATGTCCTCGTCTTCAAGAAATGGAACCGCGCAGGCAGTTGCAACCAAATCATTAATCAAAAAGACCGTATCAAATTCTTTTTCCAGGCGACCCGCTTCAATTCTCCAATCAATATTTGTAAGGTCGCAACTGCCATTCACAATGGGACCTGCTACTCCCAGGCAAACATTTTCGGGTCTTTGTTGATTATCCTTAAAATATTCTTCAAGAATTGAATCAAAGTCGGGAAAATTTTGGTTTTCAAATCGAACAATATTTTCCAGCCGATTTGCACTTTTATCAAACAAAGCTAAATAGGTTTTGGTCCCTCCGATATCCCCGGCAAGTATCATAGCGAACAACCCACTTTTACTTTAGAAATGAACGAATACGATCATCCAGTGCGTTTTGGTCCTTGGTAAATGATTGCAACGCGGATTGAGTCATCAAATCATCTAAAGCAATGGATTCTGACCAATTATCCAGACAAGGAATTTTTCCATGATCATATATTTGTTTAAACTCCGCAGCACTGAAATCGTGAAATAAATTCATGTCATGTTTTCGACAAAACTCTACTAATTCTTTTCCCTGCATATTATCGAGCCCATCTTCCTTCATTAAAGCATCAACAAAAGCAATAAACTCACCCGGCATTTCCCACAAACATGGAAATCGTTTAGCCAGAGAATGACCGGCATCTATACCCGGAACAATGTCTTCATTCAAATGCGATGCCACCTGATCGGTTGACTTTCCTGATTCCTGAAATTCTTTAATAGCCTTCGGTGGAATGGTCAACACATCCAATCCTGCAAGAAATGCTACCTGCTCGCCGCTTCTGACACTGGCACCAATTAATCGAGATTCCACCTCTTTGTACTTCTCTCTTGCGTCAATAAGGGAATTTTGGGTAGCCAGCGTAACCTTTTCTCCCACTTGGTCCCCAGAACCCGCTTTGTGGTCTATCACCACCTGGTTTAACCTGCCCAGAAAAACATTAACAAAATCTGGATTAGATAACCGGGCTGCCAGATAATTTTGTCGGGCTGAAAAACCGAGAGTGAAGTTTATGGGGATCTTTTCCTGAGTTAGTTTTCTGACCGCTAAATATCCTTCTGGAGTAAGGGGAACTTTAACTATAAAAAATTCGGGGCAAACTTTGAAATATCTTCTGCCGTAATGCAGGGTACGATCGATATCCCTTGAGATTGCCGGATGCAATTCTACGCTTACCTTCACCTTAAAGGCCTGTACCAATCGCAATGCAATTTTGCAATTAATAACAAAGCCCACTTCGAGAATGAGCTCTTCTTCAGAAAGTTCGAGTCCTTCTCCCCGGATTTTTCGAATCGTATCTTCAATGACCTCATCCATGATGCCACTTTGAACAACCTGATTGGCCAGAGTGTTGTTGGTGGTCAGAGCTGTCATTTCCTGTTTCCAGATATCTTGAGCTTTTTCTAGTTCGCCAGTATCCACCCAAACTTCACTTCCCAAGGAGGTTAATCTGGCAAGCAAAGGATCCGAGCCCGCTTGCGGGGCATCGCCTTCGATCTTCTCATAAGCCAAAGCATGCAAAACCTCATCCAGCTTTTGACTAACAGTTTCCATGTTTCAATCCTTTCTAATATCCGGGTTTATTCAAAAGCTTGAACATATTATTTTTATAAAACTCGACCCCTGGTTGGTCAAATGGATTAACTCCACTTAAATAACCTGTCATTGCGACAGCTCTCTCAAAAAAATAAAACAGTTGCCCCAATGATTCAGGCGAACGATCTTTAATGGTTATAGCAAGATTTGGCACTCCGCCTTCTGTGTGCGCCAGAGCAGTACCTTCATAGGCCTTGTTGTTGACATAGTCCAAGGTTTTTCCGGCGAG
>JABJCF010000611.1 GCA_018665625.1 Nitrospina sp.
AAAGACAATCGGGGTATGGACAGTACTAACTATGGGAGCATTATTCCTTATTGAATATCCATTGATATGGGTAAAAACAACAGCAGGTACAACAAAAATGGCTTTGTTAGATTGGCTGGCTGAAATGGGTACTGGTGACACGTTTGGGGTTGCTTCATTCTATTCGCATGGAAAAATACACCAGCCAGGGGAAGTAATTGATGGCCATTCCGCTGGTCCTAGTTTCTACACCGCAGATGGTGCACTAAATCCATTCAACTATACCTACGTTGGAATTGCATTAACCCCCTCAATGTTCGCAATCGGTTGGTTTATGAAAACACGAGTGGCATTCCTTGTCAATCTGGGAACTATTGTTGGTTGGCTCTTCTTAGTACCACTAGCAGTCGCTCTTAACGTCCCTGTATTCGAGGCTAAAGTTGGTGGAAATATTCCCGTTCAAGACTATTTCGCCATAGTTGGTAATACTGCAACTGGAGGTACCACTGGGGCAGTACAAATGATAGCATTCGCTAAGACGGTGCGAACTATTGCGATAGGGTCTATCGTTGGCGGTGGACTGTTTGGCCTACTAAAGATGTGGAAAGTCTTTGCAAACATCTTTGGCGACATTGGCAAGGCACTCAAAGGCGATGGCGGAGAAGAATATATTGAAGGAAAAGGATGGTATGAATGGCCACTTGCCCATATCCCAATTTTCATGCTACTAACATTTTGTTCCATGATCGTGATTTTTATTCTGGGAGGATTCCCAGTTGTAGCCAGTATAGTTTTCGCTTTGGTGCTAATTCTTACCACATTCCTCCTTGGTGCAATCGCAGTTCGTGTTATGGGTGAAACTGGTATTGAACCAGTTTCAGGAACATCGTTTATTGTATTGCTAATGCTCCTTGGAGTCTTCTTAAACTTCGATGACGCACTAGGTCTAACCACACAAGAAGCAGTATTACTGGGGCTTGTTGGAACTACAGTATTCGGTTCAGCGATTTCTATGTCAGGTACTGTAATTGGTGATTACAAAAACAGTCTATACATTGGTAACAGGCCTTATCATATCTCGAAAGGTAATATCATGGGCGTAGTGCCTGGAGCAATTATTGGAGCAGGTGTTGCCATATTCCTTTCACGTGAACTAGCTGCAGGCAGAATTGATTTGATTGCACCACAGGCTAACGCATTTGCAACATTCTCAGTTATCTTTGCTGAAGGTCAAGGCGACATGGTACTTCTTGGACTAGGATTCTTGTTAGGAGTATTTGTTGAATGGGCAACAGGAATGGGTACCTCATTCGGCCTTGGAATGTATCTAGATGTACCTCACACCCTGCCAATGCTGATTGGTGGTGTTGCCCGCGATAAGTGGGAAGAGAAGAAATTAGAGCCAAAAATCGCCGCTATCAAGGAGAAAGAAGGAACAGTTGTTGCTGAGAAGCAGCGTGCATTGATTCTTCTAGGGACATTCATGATTGCTGCTGGTGGATTAACTGGTGAGGCATTCTTGGGAACCGAAAGTTCAATTCTATCATTCGTAGATTCTTTGTGGCAAGATGGCCAAATTCTACAAAAGACATTTGGTACAGGTGATGATTTCGTCAATTCGAATATATGGTATACAGTCAGATTAGCCTCTTTCGTGATGATCAATGTGCTTGTTGGACTTGGAATATACAAGTTATTCAAGCGTGCTGGAGTAATTGGTGGCGGCTCTGAACCACAAGATGCTGAACTCGTAGAGGCGTGATTACATGTCCCGTACACCTCCACTTGTGTGGGGTTTGCTAATTGCAGGTGTTTTGGGGGTTTCCTCTGCAGGAGCAATTCTTTCGCATGTAGATTCGATTCCACCTTTGATGAGAGCTTCATGGCGGCTTCAAATCACTGTTCTGATGCTAATGCCATTCGCAATTTGGCAATACCGAGAAATGAATTCAAAAGACCGAGAACGTCTAACAGATAAGAAAACAATTCTGATTGTTCTAGCCTCAGGAATCGCATTAGCAGCCCATTTTGGAACATGGGTATCATCCTTGGACCATACATCATTAGTTCATTCTTTGTTATTCGTAACCAGTCATCCAATCATCATTGTAATCGGAACTGCGATACTTGTTCGTCGCCCACATAAATTGGAAACTATTGGTGCATTGATCGGATTACTGGGGGCAGGAATAACTCTCCTTGATGCTAAGAATGATGGTGATGTTACTTTGTGGGGTGATTTGCTTGCCGTTGCCGGTGCGGTTACAGTCGTGGGCTACATAGTGGCCGGTAGGATTCTTAGGGAATGGATGCCGGTATTCGTCTATGCAGTTCCTGTGACATTAATAGGGGCAATTCTTCTAATTCCATTCTCAATAATACTGGGTGAAGAAACAGCAGCACTGGGTTGGATTGAGTCCGACCTTCTTTCATGGTTCATCCTTTTGGCATTTTTAGCCGGTATAGTGGGACACACAGGACTAAACGCATGTCTGCGTTGGTTGCCTCCACTAACGATATCATTTGCAGTAACCCTAGAGCCGATAATTGGTGCACTAATCGGGTGGTTCTTCTTCAGTGAAGGCATTCCGGGAAAGTGGACTTGGATTGGCGGGTCGATTCTGATTCTAGGAATTTTGTTTGTGATTAAGGGTGGTGCAGCGAATGTCGTGGATACTTCTGACGAATGATGATGGAATTGATGCACCAAGTTTGCAAATTCTTGTGGACCGGTTATACCAAAAAGGCCACAAGTTGGTAGTTTTCGCACCTAGCGAAAACAATTCTGCAGTGAGCATGAAAATTTCACTTGGAATTCCATTGACTATAGTCAACCGAGATGATTCTCGAAAAGATGTTCATCAGTTCG
>JABJCF010000200.1 GCA_018665625.1 Nitrospina sp.
ATAAAATAATATCAAATGTTCCCGCACTAGGGGTTAGTTTTCCGAATACCGGTAATACCGATTCTGTCGAATGTGTTGTAAACAAAACATGGATTCAGATGGACATGTTTGAAGAGGAGGATGACTATGAACTCTGATACTCTCCCATGGGAAAGACTTGAGAGACCTGAGGAAGGGTTTTCAATTCTCAGGATCGATCCTTCCCATCCGCACGATTTTTTCTGGGGAAAAGAAAGCAGCGGTAAATATCTCCTTCTCCTTGAAATCGAGGATGCCTATGAGGATTTTATAAAAACAATCGAAATAAGTCTTAAAGGAATAAAAACTGATCTCAGGCTTCAGGCTTCGGGTAAGAAGTTTTATATTCTAGCTCTGCAGAGTAGCCAGAATGCAGATATATTTTGCAGGCTTTGTGAAGATCTTGTTGAGTCTACTAAAACAATCGGCAGTAAACTGGAGGCCTTAAAAAAACTCGTTTCCAGACTGAAAAGATGGCAGCAGTTTTTAAGCAAAGAAGGAAAGCGTATTCTCTCAAGGCCGGAAATACAGGGGCTTTTTTCCGAACTGAAGTTTTTGGAGGAATGTATTGAAAAAAAATCTGTTGAGAAGGACGTGCTGCTGGATTCATGGAAAGGTCCTCTGGGCGGGGCTCAGGATTTTATTTTTGAAGATTTTGCTCTAGAAATCAAGTCAGTATCCGGGGAACATAATAATACTGTCCGAATATCCTCGGAACAGCAGCTTAAAACGGACCTGGATAACCTGTATCTTCAGGTATTTTTTCTGGCGGAATATCACAACTGCGAAAAAGGAATTTCATTAAATGAAATGGTGCAGATAATCAAACACAAACTTGAGAGTCATGATCTGATTGATTCCTTTGAGAGAAAGCTGGACCACGCCAGCTATATTGAAATCAAGGAATACAATACCCCCTGCTATGAAATAATAAAAACAAGAAAATTTAAAGTAGGAGAGAATTTTCCAAGGCTTGTGCCGGGACTAATCCCGGAAGGAATTTCAAATGTTACCTACAACATCAACTTGCACGCAATCAATGATTTTATTTTTGAGTCATCTTATTGGGGAGACAGTTGATGTCGATTGAGGAATTTTTTAAGGACTTGAGAAGCAGTATCGGTGCTGGAGCCCAAGCCAATAAGGATTTTATGGAGGTAGCATTTTTGGAGCATGTGACAAAAGAACTCGATGATGCAGCTATCATAGATGGATGTGACCCATGTCATTATAAGGCTGCAAGAGGAATGAGAGTAGACGGTTACTGGATTAAAGAGGGTGAGCCGATTATTGATCTGTTTATTACGGATTTTTCCAACCAGGAAACTCTTGAATCGCTCGTGAAGACGGATGTAGATGCTATTTTAAAACGTCTGGAAAATTTTTTTATCAGCAGTGCGAGCAAAGACCTGCACGAGACACTGGAAGCAACATCCCAAGGGTATGGTCTTGCCAGAGATATCAAAGCTAAAAGCTTAAGTTTCGAAAAAGTAAATCTTTATCTTATTACTGAAAGAGTTTTGAGTGAAAGAATAACGGAATTTGAAGGCAAAAAAACTACGGATTGGGATTTTGCCTATCATGTCTGGGATATCGGACGGATGCATAAGCTGGCGACTGCAAGTCAGGCTAAGGAAGAACTTGTTATTAATTTTGAAGAACTTTTTAATCAAAAAATACAATGCCTCCCTGCGCATCTTGATACTGGAGACTATACTTCGTATCTTCTTGTCATGCCGGGTCAAATTCTTTCAGACTTGTATGGTTTTTTTGGGTCGAGGCTTTTAGAGCAGAATGTTCGCTGTTTTCTCCAGGCAAGAGGAAAGATTAATAAGGGAATAAGAAACACAATCATTAACGAGCCGGAGATGTTTTTTGCATTTAATAACGGGATAACGGCAACCGCAAGGGAGGTTAAAACCGATACCAATGGAGAAGGAATTTTTATTGAAGAAATAAGTGACTTTCAGATCGTCAACGGCGGGCAGACCACCGCGTCACTTTTTCATACCAACCTCAAAGATAAAGCAAGTCTGGGAAAAGTCTTTGTTCAGATAAAACTTTCTGTCGTGCAATCTGATGCAAGTGAAGAAACTGTCCAGAAAATATCAGAATATGCAAATACTCAGAACAAGGTCAATCCCGCTGATTTTTTTTCAAACCACCCATTTCATGTTCGGATAGAAGAATTTTCCAGAAGAATTCTTGCGCCTGCGAAGGAAGGTTCCGCGATTGACACAAGATGGTTTTATGAGAGAGCGAGAGGCCAGTACGCCGATGCCCAGTCGAAGTTTACACCGGCTCAGCAAAAACGGTTTAAACTTCAAAACCCAAAGCCGCAGATGTTTTCAAAAACAGACCTGGGAAAATTTGAGAACGTCTGGGATGACAACCCTGTTTATGTGAACGGCGGGGCGCAGTTAAACTTCGCGAAATATGCTGAAAGAATAGGAAAAATTTGGACTAAAAATCCGGATCAGTTCAACGAATATTACTATAAAAGCATAATTGCAAGAGCTATTATTTTC